>CAJXPN010000957.1 GCA_913058025.1 uncultured Myxococcales bacterium
CGTCGTCCTCGGTCGGCCCGAGCCCGCCCGAGCAGACGACGCGCGCGCAGCCAGCCTCGGCCAACGACGCGAGCGCGGCGGCGATGGCGTCGACGTCGTCCGTGACCACGCGGACTTCGTGGAGCGCTCGCCCGTGCTCGGCGAGCGCGGCGCCCATTCGGTGGGCGTTGACGTCGCCCACGCGTCCGTCGAGGAGCTCGTCTCCAATGGCCAACATCCCAATCTTCATAGGTTCGTGCTCCCGTATGTGGACCCCAGGTGGGGCGCGAAGTTGCGCGCGAGCGCGCCTGGACTATGATATGCCACACGCGCGCCCGGATTGTGAGCGTCACGCACGATCCTGTACGATGACGGCTCGATTCGCGCCCACAGAGCCACACGCACAAGACCCCAGATGTCTGAGAAGTTCGGACCATATGAGCTCGTCCGCAAGGTCGCCCAGGGCGGCATGGCCGAGGTGTTCCTCGCGACGCAGCGTGGAGACCTTGGCGGGTTCGCCAAGCGCGTGGCCATCAAGCGCATCTTCCCGCACCTCGCCGAGGAGCCCGAGCTCATCACGATGTTCTTCGACGAGGCCCGCATCGCCGCGAGCCTGAGCCACCCGAACATCGTCCAGATCTTCGACCTCGGCCAGATCGAGGACTACTTCTACATCGCCATGGAGTTCGTGCACGGCCGGGACCTGCGCTCGGTCTGTGAGCGCGGCCTCCAGGTCGACGACTTCCTGAGCCCCGAGATCGCCGCGCGCGTCGTCGCCGACGCGGCCACGGGGCTACACCACGCGCACACGCGACGTGACATGTCGGGGCGCCCGATGAACGTCGTCCACCGAGACGTCTCACCGCAGAACGTCCTCGTGTCGATGGGCGGCCACGTGAAGGTGTGCGACTTCGGCATCGCCAAGGCCGAGGCCCGCCTGACCTCGACGCGCGTCGGCCAGTTCAAGGGCAAGTTCGCGTACATGAGCCCCGAGCAGGCCATCGGCGACGGCGACGGGCTAGACGCCCGCAGCGATCTCTTCTCACTGGGCATCGTGCTCTACGAGATCACCGCCTGCACGCGCCTGTTCCGCGGCAAGACCGACTACGAGACGATCAAGCTCGTCGCCGAGTCCGAAATCACGCCCCCCAGCGCCTTCCGCCCGGGCTACCCCAAGGACCTCGAGCCGATCGTCATGAAGGCGCTGGCTCGCGACCCGGGCGAGCGTTACCAGACAGGCGAGGAGTTCGCGCTCGCGCTCGAGCAGTGGCTCGTCGAGCAGCGGGCGCTGGTGTCCGCCGGGCACCTGTCCCGCTACATGAACGGCCTGTTCCCCGAACTCTCCGAGGAGGGCCAACACAAGGTCGAGCAGGACAACACCATCCAGCGGACAGTGAGTGAGCAGGCGCTCGTAGACGCGCAGCGCTCCTCGACCGACCAGGGATTCCGGACCGACGGCATCTCGCTGCGCCCTCCCCCTACCCCTCTCACAGGCGGCGCGGAGCCCCGCCTCGACGCGAGGGACCCTCAGGCGGGCGAGCCGACGCTCCCGCCCCGTGGGCCGGCACTCGAGGCGCCCGGGCATGACGAGCACATGCTCATGGAGGCCACGAACCCCAGCCGAACAGCCGAGGCCACGACCGATCTGCGCATCGCGCTCACGCACCAAGACCGCGACGAGTTCACGGAGATGGACGCGACCGACGCGATGATCATCGACGACGCCAGGCGCGCCGAGCTGATGAGCACGCAGGAGCTCGGCGAGTACAAGGACCTCGACGCCACGAACGCGGTGAAGCTGTCCTCCGAGCAGCGAGAGGAGCTCAAGCGAGGCTCCTTCGCGGACCGAGAGGGCAGCTACCCCGGCGAGCCCCAGCACACGCCGGCGCCTCGCGGCCGACGCCACACGCCGATGGCCCACCACGCGCAGGCCAGGGACGCGTTAGCCCGCGAGGCGCAGAACGCCCGCGACCCGAACCTGCGCGTCGACCCTCGCGGCCTCCAGTGGACGCCGCTCCAGGGCATGCCCGCGGTCTCTCGTGACCCGGAGGCGGCCACGCGGCCCTCGATGAGAACGCCCGCGTCGCTCTCCATGCCGACGCCTTCCGCGCCCGAGCTCCCGGCCTCTCCCGACTCGCCGTCGACGGAGCTCCCCGTGTCGAACTCGGACTCTGCCGGGAGCTTCGAGTTCCAGATCAAGGCGCTCAAGGAGCGCGACTCACGGGCCAAGCTCATGTACGCGGGCGTCGGCGTCGCCGCCATCTTCGGCGTCCTGATGTTCGGCGTGCTCATCTGGGCGACCTCGTCGAGCGAGGAGCCCGAGCCCGTCGAGCCTGAGGTCGTCGAGGCGCCGACGCCCGAGCCACCGCTCGAGCGCGCCAACGTCCAGCTCGAGACCACCCCGTCGGGCGCACGCGTCGTGGTCAACGGCGTGCTCCAGGCCGGGCTGAAGACGCCCGCGTACGCGTCGCTGGTCAAGGGCCAGGACAACCAGGTCGTCCTCTACAAGAAGGGGCACCTCCCGCAGATCGTGACGGTGCGACCAGGCGCGTGGGTTGGTGAGTCGGTGGCGCTCGAGGAGACCCGTAAGAAGACGCCGATGGGCAAGTGGACGGTCACGACGCAGCCGCGCGGCGCGGCCGTCACGATCGACGGGGTCGCGGCCGGCCAGACCCCGCTGACCGTCGACGCGACCTCGGGCATGCCCCACCACATCCTCATCGAACCTGTCTCTTATACACATCTCCGAGCCCACGAGACAGGCAG
>CAJXPN010000958.1 GCA_913058025.1 uncultured Myxococcales bacterium
ACCTGCGTGCGGCCAGGGCCATTGCTGCCGGGGCGATCACGCGTGTTCGCGTTCCGATCGTCGGTCCCACCAGACGGCTTGAACTTACGCTCGCCGATGCGGTCTGCGATCGTACCGAGGTCGATCACGCCAAGAATCTTAGCCCCCCCCTTCGAGGAGGTGTCGGTCTTGACCTTGGCCGCGGCCGCGTCGCGCTCACGCACGGACGGTATCGATCTGGGAGGAGGCACCTGCGCTGGCGGCGCCTCGACGGCCTCCGCGGTCGCGGCGGGGTCTGCCGCAACGGCGACCTCGGTCGCAGCCGCTGCCGGCTCCTCCGTCTTCGTGGAGGCCGCGTCGGCTACCACTGCATCGGAAGCGGGCTCGGGGCTCGCCTCGACCACCACGGCAGGCTCGGGCGCCTGCTCGGGTTTGGTCTCAGTCTTGGCCTCCGCCACGGGCTCCGACGCTGCGGGAGTGGGCTCGGGCGTGGATTCCACGCTCGCCACCGCCACCGCCACCGCGTCGTCCTCGACCGTCACCTTCGACCGGCGGTTACGCCGAATCACAGGACCGACCGGCACCGTGTCGGCGGCCGGCTCTTCTTCCTTCTTCTTCTTACCCGAGCGCTTGCGCACAGCGGGCGCAGGCGCAGCTGCCGTCGCCGGCTCGGCCTTCTTGGACGACGAGTTCTTGCCGCCCTTGAGCGCCTTCTTGACCCTGGACACCTCATCATCGGTCAACCGCGTCATCGCGTTGACGTTCGGGAGGCCGATCTCGAGGGACCTGATCTTGGAGACCAGCTCTTGTTTATTAAAGCCAAGCTCATTGGCCAGCTCTTGGACACGTATCTGTGACATGCACTCTCCGCTCTACCCGCTGGTTCACGTGTCACGCTTATCGTGACCTCGACCGTTCCGGGCAGTCTCTCACTCCACGACGCACCATGACCTTTTAGTCAGACACGCCACACTCTTCGCCCCGCTAGCACTTGGGATGCTCGCCGACGCCCCCGCGTCGCACCCCTCTATTATCGCTCTTTGGAGCCCTATTCAACCCTTAAATCGCTCCAAATCCTCGCAAAATATCGACATCTCGTAACAACTCCACGGCTCTGTCTCCCCCCTTAAGTCCAAGCACAGACACGAAGTCTCGCCCACTTATCGCTCCCAGCCTCGCGCCGTCAAGGACCTGACTGATTTCGACGTTCTTTCGACGAGCGTTCTCCTCGAATCGTTTCCTCGTCGACGAGCCTGCGTCCGACGCGATCAAAATGAGCCCTACCCAGCCCTCTTTCATGCCTTCTTTGAGAGCCTCCGTGCCGATCGCGACCTCTCGTGACCTCACGCACACCTGCATCCTCTCGCTCAGTCGCTTCGCGACCCCATCACGGACCTGAGCGATGAGCTCGTCCGCGCTCGGTGACTTCACCTTGCGCTTGAACCCTCTCGCGAAGCCGCCACGCTCCACCGCGGCCTTGAGCGCCTCCGGTGTCGCGGACACGTACACTCCGCGTCCAGGCGCTCGCCTCCTCATGTCCCAGACCAGCTCGTCCTCGAACAGGACGAACCGCTCGAGCTCGTTCGGGTGAGCCTTCACGCGCGTACCCACGCACGTGCGCTCGCTCCCACCCTCTTCGTCTTCCTCACCCTTCAAACTCAACTCACCTCCGACCCTCGAGACCCACAAGGACCCCGCAGACCACTCCGTTCTCGTTCGTTTGGTGCAGACCGTAAGGGCGCCCGCGCGACGCGCGGGCACCCAACAACCTCACTCCTACGACGTTCATTCCTCCTCGGTCGCCTCCACTGGCGCGTCCTCGGAGTCCGGCGTCTCGACCGTCTCGACCGTCTCGGTCACTTCGGCGACCTCAGTGGCCTCAGTAGCCTCAGTATCGGCGGCCTCGGCCTCGCCCTCATCGGTAGGCGCAGGTGCGCCCTCGGACTCGGGCGCGTTCGCCGCGAGCCACTCCGCCTTGCGCTCGTCGAAGTTCTCGTCGGTCAAGCCTCGCTCGGCCTTGAGGAACTTCACCGCCGCGTACCAGAGCTGCTTTCCCTTCTTCGCGGGGATCTCGACCTTCTCGGCGAGCACGGCGGGGTCATCCTTGAACACGATGTGCTCTTCGGTGATGTAGCCAGCCTTGAACAACGACGCCGCGAGCTTGTCGCCCACGCCTCGGACGTTGTCACGCAGCTTCGCGCGCTCGTGATCCTCGGGCGTCATCGCCTCCGGCGTACCCGCCTTCGGACGCGCCAGGATCTCCACCGCCGCGGCGATGATCCGCTCGGCGCCCTCGGCCGTGTAGCCGGGGATCTGCGCGAGCTCGGCGATCTCCGCCAACGCGATGTGCTCGAGCTTGTTGTAACCGAGCGTGAACAGCGTATCGATCATGTCCTCGTCGATGCCTTCGAACTCGAGCAGGTTCGCCTTCGTCTCCACCATCATGGTCTTGAGGCGAGTCTCCGAGATGATGTCCAGGTTCCAACCCGACAGCTGCGCCGCGAGCCTGACGTTCTGGCCTCCTCGACCGATCGCCAGCGAGAGCTGGTCGTCCGGCACGATGAGCTCCATCGTCATGTTCATCTCATCGATGAGGACCTTGTTCACCTCAGCGGGGCTGATCGCGTTGCACACGAACCTGGCCGACTCCTCGACGTAAGGCACGATGTCGATCTTCTCGCCGCGCAGCTCCTGCACGACGGCCTGGACCCTCGCGCCCCTCATGCCTGTCTCTTATACACATCTCCGAGCCCACGAGACAGGCA
>CAJXPN010000959.1 GCA_913058025.1 uncultured Myxococcales bacterium
GATCTACACAGAGTAGATCGTCGGCAGCGTCAGATGTGTATAAGAGACAGGAGGATCACGTCTCGCCCGATCTTGGCCTTCTTGAGCGAGAGCGACTCGTGGGCGAGGTCCCTGGCGACCGGCGCGGACCCCGAGCGCGTGAGCAGCGCGCACACCCTCGCGCTGGTCACGAGCAGGTAGGCGTGGGCGTACTCCGACCCCCTGGGCTCGCCCTCGAGCAGCCCGATGACCGCCTCGTCCGGCCCACAGAGCGCGTGGATGAGCCCCGAGAGCACCTCGGGCGGCTCCTCGAACCACATGTCGCCAAGGCGGCGCGCGCCGCCGATCTCGGCGCGGCGATCCTCATCCCTTATCGCGAGCTCCGCGCCATCTTCGCGCGCGCCCTTCTCACCCTCGGAGTCACTCATTCCTCTTCCCTCTCACTCACCAGCTCTTCACGCAGGGTCCTCTTGAGGACCTTGCCCGTGTTGTTCCTGGGCAACTCCCCGAGCCGCACCCAGCGGCGCGGGATCTTGTGGCGCGCGAGCGCGCCGCGCGCGTGGGCTTCGAGCGCGGCCTCGGGCTCGGCGTCTACCCCACCGGCGCCCTCCTCGTAGACCACGAACGCCACGATCCGCTCGCCCCACTCCTCGTCGGGCTCGCCCACGACGGCGACCTCGCGCACGCTCGGGTGACGCGCGAGCGCGTCCTCGATCTCGACGGGGTACACGTTCACCCCGCCCGAGATGATCATGTCGCGCGCCCTCCCGCCCACGAACAGGTAGCCGTCCTCGTCCACGTGGCCGAGGTCGTCGACCGTGAGCCACTCACCCCGCTCGGCCGCCGAGGTCGCCTCGGCGTCGTGGAGGTAACCCGACATGCGCTGCGGGCTGCGGACGTGGACCACGCCGACCTCGCCAGCGGGCAACCGCTCACCGCCCTCCGAGAACACCGCGAGCTCCTGGCCTGGCAGCGCGCGGCCCACGGTCCCGGGGCGCGCGAGCATCTCGTCGCCGCGCGCGAGCGTCACCCAGCCGAGCTCGGTCGCGCCGTAGAAGTCGAAGACGGAGCGCGCGCCGAGGCGCGCGATCGCGCGAGCACGCAGCGCCTGGGGGAACGGCGCGGCGCCCGAGACCAGCGCCTGCAGCGCGCGCGGCGGGTGGGCATCCCAGACCTCGTCGGGGAGCTCGACCAGCCGGCGGATCATCGTGGGGACCATGAACGTGGACGTGACGCCCCGCGCGCTCATCACCGACAACGCGTCGGCGGCGTCGAACGAGGGGCGCAGGTGGATCGTCGCGCCGAGCGCGGTGTAGAGCAGCGTGAACGCCTGCGCGGCGCTGTGGTAGAGCGGCGCGACCACGAGGTGCTGCTCGGCGGCCGTCGCGCCCAGGCCGTCCATGAGCCGGCTGAGCTCGAGCGCGCCGATCGACTTGAAGTCGCGCACCGCGCCCTTGGGCCTCCCGGTCGTCCCCGAGGTGTAGACCACGTTGTCCGAGCTGGACTCGCCGGAGTTGCGCCTCGGTGGGATCGAGGACATGCCCTTCGTGAGCGCCCAGCTCGTCACGTCGACGTCCTCGGCGCCTCCCGCCCCCACGACCTTCGCGCCGTGGACCGCGGCCGCCTCGCGCGCGACCCCAGACGTCGCCTCGGAGGCTATGATCAGGCGCGCGCCAGAGTGCTCGAGCATGTACCCGAGCTCCGCGCGCGTCGACCGGTAGCTCACGTGAACCGCCGGCACGCCCAGCCGAAACAGCGCCATCCAGAACAGGACGTACTCGACCCTGTTCTCCATCATCAACGCCACGGGCTCACCGCGGCGGGCGCCCATCCGCGTGCGTAACCCCCTGGCGATCCTGTTGATCTCGGCGTCGGCCTCGGCGTACGTCACCGCGCGTTCGCCGTCCACGAGCGCCAGCCGATCCGGCCGGCTGCGCGCGTGCAGGCCGTGCGTCATGTGCGCGCCGACGCCCTGACCCAGGACGAGCCTGGCGATGGAGGGGAGCGCGGAGGCGCGGACGTCCTCGAGGACGCCCGCGCCGCGGGCGAGCCGAGCCAGCCGCGCGGCGAACGCGCGCGGTGGATCGTTACGAAAGATCGAGAACCTGTCGCCCACGCCCACCGCGCACCTCCTCTTCATGTGCATGTGTTCGGCCGCGGCCTCTGTAGAGGCCACGTGGGAACTCAGACCTCGCCGGACTCCTCGCTGTACTCGACCTCCTCCTCGAACTCGAAGGAGTCCTGGGCGTCCTCGAGGCCCCAGACCTCACCGATCAGCGCGTTCGCGGTGTTGTTACCCACGAGCCCGTCGGCCTCGACCCCGGTGGTCCCCTGGAACTCCTCGACCGCGGCGAGCGTCTGCTTGCCGAAGACGCCGTCGACCTCGTCGATCTCGTAACCGAGCCTGTGGAGGATCCCCTGAACCAGGATCACTGCGGGGCCCTTGTCGCCTCTCTTGATCGTCGCCATCTCATACCTCGTGTGTGTCGTGTCGTGGGCGCGCTCGCCTAAGCGGGCGCGCCGTCGTTCCGTGATGTCGCGGTCACACCATGCAGACGACCGGATTCCAGGGTCAAGCGCGTTGTGAAACCGCCCATGGCCGACCTACGCCTCTCGTATCTCCCGCAGGAGCTCGACGAGCACCCGAGTGGGCGCGCGCTCGAACGGGAGTGAGTTCTCCGGAGCGCTCACCGCGTCCGGCTCGAAGAGGTGCAGGCCCTGTCTCTTATACACATCTGACGCTGCCGACGATCTACTCTGTGTAG
>CAJXPN010000960.1 GCA_913058025.1 uncultured Myxococcales bacterium
CGAGATTTCTGCCTGTCTCGTGGGCTCGGAGATGTGTATAAGAGACAGGTTCATGGCTGCGTTGGGGGTGCTCGTGGTCTGCGTGGGCACCTCGTGCGTGTCGACGAGCCCGGTGTCCAACTACCAGATCGAGCAGCGGGCGCTGGTGCCCTCGAACGCGGCGCCCAGGGCGACGGGGCCGCTGGCCGATCTGTCGTGGGCGCACACGAACTTCAGCCTGGTGGAGGGGGGCATACAGCTCGGCGTGGTGGATCAGGCGGGGGGCCAAGGAGCGAGGCTGCTCGGGCACGACATCCCGCTGGTCCAGGCGAACATCCGCGCGGCGATGCCGCTCTACGACTCGATCGAGCTGGGGTTCTCGGCGAGGTACGCCAACGGCGGCCTCGCGGCGAGCTCGGCGCTCGCGCCGAGGGAGATGGAGCTGGAGAACGCACACACGGGGGGAGTGGGGATGCAGGCCCGCGTGAGGGTCCTCGGGGATCGGAGGTTGGGGCTGTTGCTCGGGCTGGAGACGAGCATCGACGTGGTCCCGGTCAGGCGAGACGTCTACACGAGCGAGTCGGACGTCATCGAGGAGCCAGGGAACGACTGGGCGGATCAGTACCCGGACAGAGAGAGCTCGGAGACCATCGTCGACGCCATCGGGGGGTGGGCGGGGCAGGTCTCGGTGTTGGGCGAGCCGGCGCCGTGGATATCGGGAGAGCTGGGCGTGAGGGCGTCGACCCAGGAGAGGTACTTCGGCGCGCGGAACCTCGCCGAGGTGTGCGAGTCGAACCCGCTCACTGGCAGGTGTGACGTGCGCAGGCCGTCGGACGTGCCGCTCTCGGAGACGGTTGTGCAGGGGACGGTGTTCGGCGTGGCGATGTTCGAGGTGGTCGAGAGGACGTGGTCGGTGGGCGGCAAGGCGTGGTGGACGCCGTGGGGGCCGCAGTCGCTGGCGCGCGCGTCACCTGGAGGGGGCGAGTTCATGGTGCGGAGGCACTTCCAGTGAGTCCGCGGCACAACCTTACAGGAGACGCGTCAGGGGATGAAACGAACGACGGGACGAAGTTCAGTATTCGGACCCACTCAAGAGGCGAGGACGTGAACATGAAGGCCAGGCTAACGGCGACGTGGTGTGTGTGTGCCGCGTCGTGGAGCACGGCGTGCGTGTCGACGACCTCGGCGTACAACTACCAAATCGAGCAGAAGGCGCTGGTGCCCACGAACGCGCCGCCGCGGGCGGCGGGGCCGCTGGCGAACGCCGGAGATGCGTACCTTGAGGGTGGAGTCCAGTTCGGGGTGGTGGAGCAGGTGGGAGAGCAGGGCGCAAGGCTGATCGGGCACGACGTGCCGCTGGCGCAGGCGCACGCACGGGCGGCGTACTCACCGATTGAGCGCATCGAGTTTGGGGTGTCGGCGAGGTACGCGAACAGCTACGCGGCGGTGAGCGCGACCCGCAGGCCCAGGGAGATGGAGCGGGAGGACGCGCACACGGGGGGCCTGGGTTTTCAGTTGAGGCTGGTGCCTGTAGGAGACGCGCGGCTTGGGCTGGTGCTCAGCACGGAGACGGGCCTGGACGTCATCCCGGTGAGGCGGGACGTGTACACGAGCCGGACGGACACCATTGAGCGCCCGGGGAGCGACTGGGCGACGCAATACCCAGACAGGCTGGAGTCGAAGGACGACGTGAACGTGTTGATGACGATGGGGTTCGGCCTCTCATTGCAAGGCTCGCCGCTGCCGGGAGTGTCGGGAGAGCTGGGGGTGAGGATGTCGACCCAACCGCAGTATTTCGGCGCGAAGAACGTCGCCGAGGTGTGCGAGGAGTACTCGCTCTCGTGGACCTGTGAAGGGGGCAACCTGTCGACCGTACCCCACGCGAGCTCAGAGGTGCAGGGGACGGTGTTCGGCGTGGCGATGTTCGAGGTGGTCGAGAGGACGTGGTCGGTGGGCGGCAAGGCGTGGTGGACGCCGTGGGGGCCGCAGTCGCTGGCGCGCGCGTCACCTGGAGGAGGAGAGTTCATGGTACGGAGGCACTTCCAATGAAGACGAGATTCATGGCGGCGTGGGGGGCGAGCGTGGCGCTGGGGAGCCTGGCGTGCGCGTCGACGACCTCGGTGCTCGACTACCAGATCGAGCAGAAGGCGCTGGTTATAATGCTAATGTCTTGTTTGGCGATCGCACCGAAGATGGAAAATTTGGTTACTTATTAAATGCCACCACATGGGTGCGCGACTGGGCAACGGATAATTACGAGCCACGTCGTACAGACTTTACGAACGGTGCAGGGGAAGAAGTGTCAGGTATTAAGCGCTTAGAGCTAAGAGATTATACCGGTACACGTACGACTCATGGCTTGAATGGTGCGATGGAATATAACTTTGATAATGGCGATCGTGTATATGCAAGCTCCATGTATGGCACATTAGAAGACGAAGAAATCCATTACAAACACCGTTATCGCTTTGATAAAGACCGTGTTGAGCTTCAGCACATTTACAATACGCTTATTACCGAAATGAAAGGGTATGAAATAGGCGGTGAACACTTTTTCAATTATGCGGCTTCAAAATTAGAATGGTCCTTAGCCACTTACGAAAACGAATTTCGTTATGGCAATACGCCCAATGCAGATGATAAATCTTACTTTGTAATGCGCTTTGATCAAGATAACGTGGGCTTTACCGATCTTGAAATGAATCAAGCAGGCTCAAAAGGCTACGCGGTCAATGAAATTGACGGTGGCAGTGACC
This sequence comes from uncultured Myxococcales bacterium, assembly GCA_913058025.1. GTDB lineage: Bacteria > Myxococcota_A > Bradymonadia > Bradymonadales > Bradymonadaceae > CAJXPN01. The sequence continues at coordinate 2,736 of CAJXPN010000960.1, forward strand.
CTAAAGATG
>CAJXPN010000961.1 GCA_913058025.1 uncultured Myxococcales bacterium
CGAGATTTCTGCCTGTCTCGTGGGCTCGGAGATGTGTATAAGAGACAGCCTCCATCGCGCCCACCCGCGAGCGCGACGTCGAACCACGCGTCGAAGGACCCCTCGCCCAGACCACGAACACGCCGACGCTCGCCCCGACGCGCGCTCCCCTCGCGCTCGACTCACTCGACGACGACGGCAACCCCTGGGGCTTCGACTCCCCCACCGACTTCCTCCTCGACGACGCCCTCGACACCTCCACGAACTGAGCCCATGAGCACGTGATGACACGCCACACCCGACGCCTCGCGCTCGCGCTCGCCGCGACCCTCGCGCTCTCGCTACCCAGCGCCTCCGCCGTCGCCAACCCCGGCCGCGCCGAGGTCATGAAGCGCCTCGTCTCACCCAAGAAGCTCCTCGACCACTCCGAGGACCTCGCCCTCACCACCACACAGATCGACGCGCTCGAGAAGAACGAGCGCGCGACCAAGCAGGACGTCCGCGGCCTGCGCGCCACGCTCGAACGCGAGACCCGCGCCCTCACCACCCTCCTCGACGACCCGAGCGCATCAAAGGCCGCCATCCTGGAACAATCCGAGCGCGTCATGGACGCCGAACGCTCCATCAAGCGCCGCCAGCTCGTCTCCATCCTCGACGCCCGCGCCACCCTCGACGACCGCCAGCGCGGCCTCGTCATCGACTACCTCGCCGCTCGCCGCGCCGAGCGCACCGAGCGACGAAAGAGGCGGCTCCGCAAGGAACTAGAGGCGCTCGAGCAGTGAGCCCGGCGATGACCCTGGGTCGGCGCGCCTTCCAGGTTCGGAAGAGGCGCGCCGACCCCATGAACCTCAGATTCCCCACAGATTCACGACGAGAGGAGCGCGAGGGCCTCAGATTCCTGAGGCCCTCGCGCTCCTCTCGTCACACCGCCGTCCTGGCAGGACCGCATGAAACCTCATCTTCCGGACCGCGCGCCAGCGATCCTCACGCGAGGCACGGGCCTTGCTCCATGTAAGGAGCGTCACACGTCGAAACCCGACATTCGCGCCAAGATGGAGAACCCGATGAAACGAATCAAGATGGCCCTGGGCGTCGCAACGCTCGCCGCAGCCACACTCGCCGCCCCCCTCGACGCCGCCGCCTTCTGCGGCTTCTACGTCTCCGGCGGCGACTCCGAGCTCTTCAACGACGCCACGCAGGTCGTCCTGATGCGCGAGGGCACCAAGACCGTCCTCTCGATGCAGAACAACTACCAGGGCCCGGTCAAGGACTTCGCCATGGTCGTGCCCGTCCCCGAGGTGCTCATGGAGGCCAACGTGAAGACGCTCCCCGTGGAGCTCTTCACCAAGGTCGACCAGCTCACCGCGCCTCGCCTCGTCGAATACTGGGAGCAGGACCCCTGCGCACAGGACGGCCGCTGGGAGGACGACTTCTTCGGCTCCCCCACCTCGCAGGACGCTGCCGGCGGCGGCGGCAACAACGCCAACAACGAGGAGCCCGAGGTCGTCGTCGAGGCCCAGTTCACCGTGGGCGAGTACGAGATCGTGATCCTGTCGGCCAACGAGGCCACCGCGCTCGAGAACTGGCTCACCGACAACTCCTACAACATCCCCGGCGGCGCCAAGGACATCTTCGAGCAGTACATCCAGCAGGGCATGTACTTCTTCGTGGCCAAGGTCGACCCGGCCAAGGTCACCTTCGACGACGACGGCCGCGCCGTGCTCTCCCCGCTGCGCTTCGACTACGACTCCGACGAGTTCTCCCTCCCCGTGCGCCTCGGCATGATCAACTCCGCGGGCGAGCAGGACCTCATCACCTACATCCTCGGGCGCAACCAGCGCTACGAGGTCGCCAACTACGCCAACGTCACCATCCCCACCAACATCGAGGTCTCGAAGTCGGTCCGCGGTGACTTCGGCACCTTCTACACCAAGCTCTTCGACCGCACGGTCGAGCAGAACCCCGGCGCGGTCGTCACCGAGTACTCATGGGACGCCTCGACGTGTGACCCCTGCCCCGGCCCGATGCTCGGCCAGGAGGACTTCGCCACGCTCGGCGCAGACGTCCTCGAGGGCGACGGCGGCTGGGGCAACGGCTGGGTCATCACCCGCCTGCACGCCCGCTACTCCAGCGACGGCCTGAGCGACGACCTCGTCTTCAAGAAGGCCGACGCCATCGTCGGCGGCCGCGAGGTCTACGACGCCGCGCGCATCGAGACCGGCTCCACGCCCTCGAGCTTCAACAACTTCCAGGGCCGCTACATCATGCGCAACCGCTGGACCGGCGCCGCCACCTGCTCCGAGCCCCGCTGGGGCGTCTGGGGCGGCCCGCCCGCCGACTCCAACCAGCAGCAGACCGGCCCCATCGGCGCGCTCAGCCCGAACTCGGCCGCCGCCCGCGGTGAGGCCCCCACCAGCGACGTCTCCGGTGTCCCGCTCGAGCGCCTCGTCCGCGAGGACGTCGACGAGCTCGACCTCATCGCCGAGCGCTCCCCCTCGACCACCCTCGGCTGCTCCTCGAGCGACGCCAACAACGCCGCCGCGCCCCTCTCCGCGCTCGGCCTCCTCGGCCTCCTCGGCTTCGCCCGCCGACGACGCCGCCAGGTCTGACGGCGTAAGACCTCACACACGCCACCGCGCGTGAAGCTCTGAGGAGCTTGTCGTACACTGCGCCCAGACGAGGGGCGGACTCCTCCGAAGAGTCCGCCCCTCGTTCTCTTTCCCAGCCCAGTCACTGTCTCTTATACACATCTGACGCTGCCGAC
>CAJXPN010000962.1 GCA_913058025.1 uncultured Myxococcales bacterium
CCTGACGTTCACGCCGAGGTCGAGTGCGACGGTCAACGCGATCACGGCCACGCTGTCCGGGAAGGAGAGCGTGGTGTCGGGGTCTGGGACGGACAGGACGACCTACACGCACGAGCTGATGGAGGTGCCGTTCCAGTTGCTCGGAGCGGGCGAGCTGCGCGCGGGGGAGCAGGTGCGCCTGGAGCAGATGATCGAGGTGCCCCGTGACGCGGCGTTCTCGTTCGACGCGTCGGACAACGACCTCAAGTGGTCGGTCGAGTGTCATATCGACGTGGCGAGGTGGCCCGACTGGCGCTCGACCCGTGGGATCTGGGTGGGCGCGAGGCGCGCGTCCGGTTGGTGACTCGAGCTGGTAGGAGAGGGAGTTGGGAAAGGTAGACGTCGAGATCGTGTTCGAGGATGGGGAGCGCGTCTTTCATGGGGGAGACGTCGTCCGCGGTGAGGTCGTGGTGCGCGCGCGCGCGCAGACGAGGTGCAAGTCGCTGAGGTTGAGCCTGGGTTGGAAGACGCGAGGCCGCGGCACGGCCGAGGTCGCGGTGGCGTACGAGCGGATGCTGTTCAGCGGCGAGTGGAGCCCGGGGGAGTACCGCTACGCGTTCGCCGTGCAGGTGACGCACGGGCCCTACTCGTATCCGGGCCACTACCTGCAGGTGAGCTGGTTCGCGGGTGCCACCGCGGACATCCCGTTGGCGCGCGATCCGTCGTGCGAGGAGGTGTTCGAGTTGAAGCCTTCGAAGGTTCCGGTCCCCATGGAGCACGAGATGGTGCTCGCGGACACGAACAACACGGCGTTGATGGTCCCCGGCTGGACCGCCGCGATCGTGGGGTCGGTGGTGTGCGTGGGCTCCGTGGTGTCTCTGTTGCTCGGGGCCACCGGGATCATGGCGCTGGTTGCGCTGATCAGCGCGTTCGCGGCTGGCCTGGGCTTCAAGGAGGTCTTCGCCCGGGGCGTCTTCGCGGACGCGAGGGTCGATATCGAGCCGGCCGTGGCGTGGCCAGACGCGCCCATCGACGTGAGGATGTCGTTCACGCCGAAGATGAACCTCGACGTGAACGCGGTGACCTTGAAGCTGATGTGCCGCGAGGTCGTCATAAGCAGGGGAGGGAGGAGCTCCACCCGCTACGAGCACGTGCCCTACGAGGCCTCTTTCGAGCTCATGGGGGCGAAGGAGTTGAAGAAGGGGGAGCCCGTGCACCTGGAGCGGATGGTCGACCTTCCGGTCGGCGCGCCGACCTCGTTCCGCGGGCTCAACAACACGCTCGAGTGGATCGTGGAGGCACGCGTGGACGTGCCGAACTGGCCCGACTGGGTCGACAAGGTGGAGTTCGTGGTGGGTGATCAGAAGGAGTCGAGTTGGTGAGTCGAATGGTCGAGAGAGGTTGGTCGTGACGGGTGGACGGGTCGAGGTCGTGTTGGAGGGCGGAAGGACGGTCGCGCGGGGCGGCGAGCTCCTGCGCGGAGAGGTCCTCGTGGTGTTGGAGCAGCCGACGAAGTGCCGTGAGCTCAAGATCGAGCTCGTCTGCGCGACCACCGGGCGTGGCCGCGCAGAGGCGGTCAGGCTCGAGGACGAGGTGTTGTTCAAGGGGGACTTGGAGGCTGGCGAGCACCGGTTCCCGTTCTCCCGCCGCCTCCCGCGTGGGCCGTTCACCTACGAGGGGAAGAACGTGAGCGTGGGGTGGGTGTTGGAGGCCTGGGCGGACATGCCCTGGGCGTCCTTCGAGTCGCGCTGTGTCATGCCACTGGAGGTCGTACCCTCGAAGGAGATCGAGCCCGGGACGTCGACGCCCATGCTACGCCCCGAGGCGCTCATGGAGCAGCGGGAGACGTCGGTGCAGTCGCTGTGGTTCGTGGCCATGACGTTCGGCCTGGCGGCGGTGATCGCGGGGATGGCGTTCGTGGGCGACATGTGGGGGATGTGGGTCGTTGCGGGCCTGGTCGGCGTGCTGGGGTTGGCGTTCGCGGCCTTCTCGGCGTTCCTCATGTTGGCGGAGTGGCGCCTGGGCGATGTGGCGTTCGAGTTCGAGGCGCAGGAGGTCTCGCCTGGAGACGCTGTCGCCATGTCGTTCGAGTTCGAGCCCCGTATGAGGACGCGGGTGAAGGGTGTGTCGATGACCCTGGCGGGCCAGGAGACGACGATCCGAGGTTCGGGCAAGCATACGAAGGTCTACACCCACGCGGTGGGCGGGGCATCCTACGAGCTCATGGGCGCGCGCGACGTGGGCGCCGGGGAGCAGGTGAGGGTCGAGCACGTCTTCACTGTTCCGGAGGGTCTTCCGCCATCGTTCGCGTTCGACGTGAGCCATTTGAGCTGGAAGATCAGGTACACGATCGATGTGGCGTGGTGGCCAGACTGGCGAGGCGAGAGGTCGATGTGGCTCGGGTCGAGGGAGCGCAAGGGGTGGTGAGACGAAGAGAGGCGAGCCCCGTGGGGCTCGCCTCTCTCGTTCGCGCGGTGCGTTCGGGTCGTCGCCTCAGCGGACCTGGAGCGTGGCGCGCTCGAGGGCGCTCCGGACGACGGTGACCTTCTCGCGCTCGAGCGCGGCGTCGAGGTGGTCGAGGGCGTCCTGGTTGTCCACGAGGTCGAGCGCGTGGACGGCGGTGAGTCGGAGCTGGACGTCGGGGTGCTGGAGGTAGGGCGACACGAGGGGGACGCTCAGCGCGTCGAACTGGCGCGCGGCGAGCATGATGAGGTCTGTCTCTTATACACATCTCCGAGCCCACGAGACAGGCAGAAATCTCGT
>CAJXPN010000963.1 GCA_913058025.1 uncultured Myxococcales bacterium
ATTTCTGCCTGTCTCGTGGGCTCGGAGATGTGTATAAGAGACAGTCGCTCGAGAGGTCGAGCTCGCCAAGGGACGTGAACGGATCGGGCCTCGACGCGACCGCGCGCGCCACGAGGTCGCCCGCGCCGGTGGACATGAAGCTGAGCCTCTCGAGCGCGCTGGGCAACCCCGCGACGACGCGGGCCAGGAGGCCGTCTTCGAGCGCTTCGATGTAGTCGATCTCCAGCGAGCGCAGGCATGAGAACCCGCTCGAGGAGAGCAGCGGCAGGAGCGCCTCGTGCTCGAGCTCCTCGCAGAACGAGAGGTCGAGGTGCTCGAGCTGCGCTCGCCACGGCGCCTGTGAGAGGGCGCGCGCGCCGACGCCGGTGAGCTCGGCGCTCGAGAGCGCGAGCCGCTCGAGCCTGGGCATCGGCGCGCGCGCGAGCGCCTCGATGCCCTGATCGCCGAAGCCGTTGTTGAAGCCGATGTCGAGGTCGACGACCCCGCGCGCGAGCGGGGACGCGGCGAGGCGCTCGATGGAGAGGTCGTCGAGGTCGTTCAGGTTGAGGTCGAGCAGCTCGACGCCCACGATCGAGGCGTTCCCGATGAGCGCCTCGACGCCGTCGCTGCCCAGGCCTACGCCCTCGAGCACGAGGCTCCTGAGGCCAGAGAACGTCACGCCCGAGAGGCCGTCGCAGCTCTCCTCGTAAGAGCTCCAGTTCCAGGAGAGGTCGAGGTGCTCGAGCGACGCCACGACCTCCGGGGTCATGAGCGCCGAGAAGTGCTCGTCGTCGATGTGGTTGGACCCCAGGGCGAGCTCTCGTGGACGCGCGCGCTCGAGCGCGACGCGTAGCGGCTCGAGGTCACGCGCGATCGTGAGGTCCTCGAGCGAGACGCGCTCGAGCGCGGGGGTGAAGGACGCGAAGAGCGCGGCGCGCGCGTCGTCGTCTTCATGGACCGCGCTCCCCCTGAACGTGACCTCGATCGAGCGCAAGCCGCGCCGCAGGAGCCCGGCGACGCGGTCGACCTCGGCGCGGTCGAACGGCGTGAGGGCGAGCTTGCCGCAGCCGAGGAGCTCATCGTGGGTGTCCACGCCGTCGAAGAGGAGGCGCGCGAGGCGGAGCGGCGCGCTCATGGGCGCCGCGTCGAGGTCGCGCAAGCGATCGGCCGCGTAGGGCCAGGCGACCTCGTCTCGCGCGCGGTCGTCGGGCCAGGCCTCGAGCGTCGCCACGAGCCGCTCCCAGTGGTCCTCGTCGGGCGACGAGGTCAGCATCGAACGGAGCTCCCCGAAGCGGTCAGTGCTCGACATCGCCCATCACCTGGATGGGGCCGCGCATGCAGCGCTCGCCGAGCTCGAAGTCGTGGGCACACAGGAGCGTGACCTCCGGACGCTGGGCGTGGAACGCGCGCAACTCTTCGAGCGTGTAGGTGGCGCGGCGAGGGTCGTCGCCGAACGTGTTGGGGAACCAGCCGAAGCCGCGCGACTCGGTGACCTGGGAGACGTTGAAGACGGCGTCGCCCATGAAGAAGATCTCGCGGCCATCCTCCATGACGAAGCGGTAGCCGGTGTGGCCGGGGCTGTGCCCCGGGAGGCTGTGTGCGAAGACCGAGCCGTCGCCGAAGATGTCCCGGCCCGAGTCCTCGCGGTCGTAGAACGAGGGGATCTCGAACGTGTCGATCCGGGCGCGCAGCGCGCGCCAATCGCCCACGGCGTAGCCGTTGATGAGCCCCTTGATGCGGGTGAGGCTCGAGGCGAACGACCACTCCGGCTCGGAGACGTGGAAGCGCGCGTGGCCGAGCTCCTTCATGCCACCGGTGTGGTCGAAGTGGAGGTGCGTCATCAAGATGTGCTCGATCTCGCTGGCGCGCAGGCCGAGCTGCTCGATGCGCGGGATGATCGACCACTCCGGCTTGAACGTCTGGGTGATCCGCTGGAGCAGCGCGCCGTAGAGCGCGCCCATGTTACGGGCGCCGTCGTGCCCGAACGGCGCGTCCACCAGGATCGGCCCGAGCTCGGAGTGAAACGCGACGGCGGCCAGGAACGGGAGCTTGCCCATGACAGAGCGCGAGCCGTCCTCGAAGATCGCCGCCTCCGGCAACTTCGCGTACCCACAATGAAACAACCAGAACTGTTCGATCACGCGCGACTCCTGGGGGAAGCAGCAGACACCCTCGGCGTGAGGGTGACTGACCAGTCACTAACGAAGACGCGATGTTATAAACGCGCGCGCGTCGTAAGTCGAGCGCGCGGGCGTTGGCGCGCGCGTCAAAGGTCTCATACACTCGCGCGCTGAGGAACGCGCACCACGAGAGAAATGATGAAGGTCCACTTCGTGACGTTCGGCTGCAAGGCCAACCAATACGACACCGAGAAGTTCCGGCAGGAGCTCGTCGCGCGCGGCGCCACGGTGGTCGAGGACGCGCAGGACGCGGACCTGTTCGTGGTGAACACGTGCACGGTCACGAACCAGGCGGACGCGGTCGCGCGCAAGGCGATCCGCAAGCTCAAGCGAGACAACCCGAGCGCCCAGGTCGTGGTCGCGGGGTGCTCGGCGGCGATGCGACCGGACGACTACGCGGCGATGGCCGAGGTCTCGGGCGTGGTCCGCGGCCACGACCCGCTCGAGCTCGTGGGCGCGGTCGCGCCGCTGGCGCCTCTGCTCGACACGCACGAGGAGCCGATCGGCGGCGCGCTGCTGGGCGCGCACGAGCGCGGAACGCGCGCCTGGCTCAAGATCCAGGACGGGTGCGACCGCGCCCACG
>CAJXPN010000964.1 GCA_913058025.1 uncultured Myxococcales bacterium
ATGTGTATAAGAGACAGCCAAACAATACTCCGAGCCCACGCACACCGTGCCGCACTCACCGCAGTGGCTACGCGACGTCTCGAGGTTCACGCACTGGCCAGGACCACACCACGTCTGCGTGTTCAGGCAGATGCACCCCCCCGACGAACACGCCGAGCCCAGCCCGCACGCGTTGTCACACGCGCCGCAGTGCTGCGCGCTCGTGGACACGTCCTCGCACTCGCCGCCGCACTCGAGCTGCCCCTCGTCACACGACGGGCCGACCTCCTCGAGGCCCGCGTCCTCGGAGCCGTTGTTGCCGTCGACCTCCGCCGGGCCGCAACCCAACGCCATCGACGTACACGCCACACCGAACCACACTCTCCAACCACGCATGACACGCTCCTGATTCTCACTCCACGTCACGCCTCACGCGACGCACACATTGACCACGCGAACGCTATCAGACACCCCACGCTCGAAAAAGCGCGCACGCGCAAGCAAGCGACCGCCCGAACGCCTCCCCGAGAACCAGGCCCGCGCCTCAGCCCCCGAAGTTCTGGACCCAGTAGTGCCTGTACGAGCCTCCCTGGGAGTAACCGACCCCGAGGTACTTGTAGCCGCCGTTCATGATGTTGCGGCAGTGCCCCGGCGAGTCCATCCAGCCACTCACCACGGCCTCGGGCGTCGGCTGGCCCGCGGCGATGTTCTCGCCAGTGCGGTTGCCGGCGTAACCCGCGGTCCTCATCCGCTGGCTCGCCGTCGTGCCATCCTGGCTGTCGTGATCGAAGTAGTCGTTCGTCGACATGTCGACCGCGTGAGCCTGCGCCGACTGCGCCAGGTCCGGGTGCGCCTCGAGCGGTCCCACCGCCGCGTACGGCGTGCCGCCGCAGCTCTGAGCGCTCGCGCGCGCCTGGTTCGTCAGCAGCAACACCTGCTCGACGATGCTCAGGTTCACGCACGACCCCTCCACACACTGCTCGCCGCCACCGCAGCTCTCGCCGCACGCGCCGCAGTCGCTGTTCGAGCTTCCGAGGTCCACGCAGTCACCCGCGCCGCACCAGTCCAGCCCGCCGTCGCACGCGCACGCACCTCCAGCACACGCCGCGCCCGCGCCGCACGCGTTGCCGCACGCGCCGCAGTGCTGCGCGCTCGCTGACACGTCCTCGCACGCCCCCGCGCACTCGAGCTCGTTGGTCGCGCAGCCCTCGGGTTCCTCGCCACCGGTGTCGCCGCCGCCCGTGTCGCCGCCGCCATTGTCCTCACCGCCACTGCTCCCGGGTCCGCCACCACCCTGAGAACCACCGCCTTGCGAGCCGCCCCCACCCGAGCCTCCGGTCGTCTGGCCTCCCTCGTCCTCCACGGGCTCCGAGTTGTTCGTCTCGAGGCTGCCCGCGGGCAGGCAACCCAGCCCCCATGTCGACACCGCGACCACACACAAGAGCTTCAACTTCCTCATGACTCACTCCTCTCACACATGTTGAACCGAACGATGACAGGATAGCCGACGTCGCGCCGCGATAGAAGCGCGACGCTGACTCCTCACACCCAAGCCCACGGCGGCCTCGATGAATCGAACGTTGCCCTCGCGCGTACAGTCTGGTGGACTCTGCGCCCGGCTCACCCCCGCGATCTCCTGGAGGCGACCTTGAAGTTCTTCGCCATCGTGCTCTCGCTCATCCCCCTCGTGCTCACGAACTCTGCGGCCGCTGCGACCCCATGGGTCGTCGACGCAGACACCGCGCGCGGTCGGATCGACGCAGGCGCGCTCGTGCTCGACGCGCGCTCGACCCCATCGTTCATGCTCGGCCACGTCGATGGCGCCGTCCGCGTGACCTGGCAGGAGTTCTCCCGCTCGAAGGGCCCGCACCACGGGCGCCTGCGATCACGATCGACGCTCGAGAAGAAGCTGCGCGAAAAGGGCGTCTCGAGCGCGCTCGACGTCATCGTCGTCGGCGACCCGAAGAAGGGTTGGGGTGAGGAGGGTCGCATCGTGTGGATGCTCCGCTCGCTCGGGCACGAGCGCGCGATGCTCGTCGACGGCGGACACGCAGCCCTCGCGCGCGCCGGCGTGAAGATCGCCCGCGGCAAGTCGAAGGTCCCCGCGGCAGGTGACTTCGAGGCGTCCCGCGCGGGCGCCTTCTCCGCCGACCGCGACCGCGTCCGCGACGCCATCGGCGACCCGAAGGTCGTCATCGTCGACACCCGCGAGCGGCGCGAATACGACGGCAAGACCCCATACGGCGAGTCACGCGGCGGGCACGTCCCCGGCGCGAGGCACGTCCACTTCAGCGAGCTCCTCGACGACGACGGCAAGCTCCTCCCCAGGCGCAAGCTCGAGTCGAAGCTCACCGAGCTCGGCATCTCGCGAGACACCACCGTCATCGCCTACTGCACTGGCGGCATCCGCTCGGCGCACTTCACCGCGGCGCTGCGCCAGAACGGCTACGACGCGCTCAACTACGCAGGCTCGATGTGGGAGTGGGCCGACTCGGACCCCGCGACCTACCCGCTCGAGACAGACTGAATCGGGCAGGCAGGAGCCAGGAGCGACTACCCTCGCTCAGAACCCGGCAGCCGCCAGCTCCGAGTCGGGGCTGAGCGAGACCACGTGGTCGACCCAGACCTGGGCCATCTCACGCGCGCTCTTGGGCTCGAACGTCTTCTTGACCTCTCGGTACGCCTTGCGAGACGCCTCGACGTCGGGGAACGCGCCGCGCTCCACGCCTGTCTCTTATACACATCTCCGAGCCCACGAGACA
>CAJXPN010000965.1 GCA_913058025.1 uncultured Myxococcales bacterium
CGTAGGTCTCGCGCACGGCGCGCTGTCGGCCCGCCTCGCCCGTGATCGGATCGGGAGGATCCGTCACGGCCATCGAGACCGACGCGTCGATCACGAAAAGCACGCGCAGCGGGAAGATGAGAGTCTCGGGCTCGCGCGTGCAGAACTGACCCGACACCGCGAGCTTGTCGTCTCGGTAGACGGGCTCGGGGGGGATCGGCTCGAGCTTGGCCTCGGTGCAGCCGAGCTCGACGACGCACAGCGACGCGACCACGACGCACAGCGCGACGAAGCGAAGAGACAGGCGGCTGACGGCGGCGTGCAGCGTCATGGTGACTCTGGTGAGGGAGCGGGTTCAGCGACTTTCTCACCGTAACACGTGATGCATTGTTCACGCGCCTCGGCAAGGAAGGTGGTGAGAAGATCGAACTCCCACGGGCGGTAGCAGTCCGTGCTCGGGTCGAAGTTCGCGATCGGCACGAAGAGTTGATACGGCTCCAGCGGGAGCTTCGGGAACGCGTTCCCATCGATCTGACGCTCGACCAGCTCCACCATCTCTGCCGAAGTGTAGAGCCTGTTCTCGAGCGCGATCTTGGGCGGCAGGCACTCGTTGATCATCGACACGAGCTCGTCGCGACGGAAGTCGTCGCCGAAGTAGCTGCAGTCGTAGACCTCGTCGATGTTCGCCAGGACACCTGCGTACAGGCGCTCTATCGCCTCCGGGGTCACGTCGATGATGCCCGACTCGGGGCTCTTGATCGTCGACCCGTTGTAGAACGCCTCGAAGCACGCCACGCGTACCTCGCCTGGCACACCAGCGACGCGCGCGGGCCGCTCCTGGGCGTAGATGAGCACGCGATTGAGGCCCTGCTCCTCGACCCTGGGGACGGGGACGAGCGGCACGCTGCGCACGGTGTAGTCGTAGCAATGGCGCTCGTCGACCTGGTCGGAGTTCTCACGCGGAAAGTCGCGCAGCCCGAGGTCCGAGATGTCATAGACGGTGCGCTTCGAGCGGTAGTTCTCGGCGTCGGGTATCAACGGGTCAGTCCCGCCCCTGATCTCGTCGAGGTTGAGGACGCCGTCGAAGTCGAGATCTTGCTGCGCGTCGAGGACCAGTGGGTCGGTGCCCTCGATGAACTCTTGCCTGTCGAGCAGGCCGTCGGCGTCCGTGTCGGGGAGGAGCGGGCTCGTACCGAGCACCTCCTCCTCACAATCGGACAGCCCGTCGCCGTCGCCGTCGCGCCTGTTGGGGCACGTGATCGCGGGGCGGTCGTCGTCGAGCGGGTCGAAGCCTTCCTTCTGCAACCTCGCCTCGAAGAGATCGGAGTACCGATCGCCGTCCGAGTCCGCGTTGTTGCGGTTGGTCTGGAGGCGCACCTCCTCCTCGTCGCTCAGGCCATCTCGATCGGAGTCAGGGAAGAGACCGTCTGCGTCGAGGATCGAGGAGGTGTTGTCCGCAGACATCGTCGTCAGCGCCTGCTCGGCCTCCAGCGACGTGATGTCGACGCGCAGGAAGTCCGACGCCTCCGTCGTGAGGTTGACGTCGCGGAACGTGCCGTTGCCCGCCGCTGCCATCGTCTGGAGCAGCGCGCGCGCCTGGCCTCGGTCGTAACCGAACGCCGTGCTCGCGCCAGGGCACAACCCCTCGACGACCTCCGTCGGAGAGAACAGCAGAACCGTGTTCATCGAGATGTCACCGACCGAGTAAACGTCCGAGAGCGCGCGGATCTCCGCGATGCGCTGAAGGATCTGACGCGGCTGGTTGTACTCAGGGCACACGCCCGTCATGTCCACGTAGATGTCGTCTGAGACCTCCTGATCCGTGTTGCACACTCCGTAGAGTGAGTCCGGGCGTTGAGAGGTGTCGTCGACGTTCTCGCAGTCGGGATCGGACGCGTCGTTGAGCCCGTCGCCATCGTTGTCGCGGCCATCCGAGCAACGATCCATGTCGTCCTCGCAGCCCTGTAGACAACGCGGCTCGGGGTTGCCATCGCTCACGAAGTTGATGACGTAGCGCGTCCTGGCCAGCACCGCAGGATCTTCGTCGAGCATGTCCTGCTCCAGGATCTTGAGCGCGGTCGCCAGAGACCCCTGGTAGTCGGTCGCGGGGCCGAGCCCGCCGGCGGGGTCGAGGAAGCGCTCGATGTCCTCACGCCGACGCGTGAACTCCTGCTCCCTTGACCACGACGAGAACCCCACGAACGCGAACTCGGTGTTCGAGCGGCGCCGAAGGATGTCGATCGAGTCGTCGAGCGCCTCGAAGCGCAGGTTCGCGCCGTCGGTGCACTGGAGCGAAGCGGACTGATCGATGAGGTAGAGGACCTTGAGCGGGAACTGAACCTGCGCGCTGGGCTCGGTGCAATACTCGCCGCGGACCTCGAGCAGGTTGTCCAACACGATTGGCGGCGGCGGCGGCACGCGCTCGAGTCGAGCCTCAGTGCACGCACTCAGAGCGGCGATCGCCGCGCACATCGCGTAGAGCGCAGCGTGGCGGCGTGGTCGTCCTGGGCTTTCGAGGCGCCGTGTCATCGTTCGCGCTCTGCTCACCACATCAATCTCCATGAACGGCGCCGAGGGGTCCCACCTGGGACCCCTCGGCGCTCTTTTCGCACTGAGGTAGACTCAGACCTCGCGGCGGCGGCGGCGACCCATGCCGAGCAGGCCGAGCAGGGTCAAGCCGAGGAGGCCAGCGCCAGGCTCGGGGCCCGAGGTCGAGGTGACCGAGCAGCCCGAGGCGTTGGTGACGTCGTCACCCACGAT
>CAJXPN010000966.1 GCA_913058025.1 uncultured Myxococcales bacterium
TACGAGATTTCTGCCTGTCTCGTGGGCTCGGAGATGTGTATAAGAGACAGAGCGGCGAGTGGCTCCCGCCCTGGGTGCGGTAGGCGGGCATGAGCACGTTCGAGTTCAACGTGACCGCCCAGATGTTCGTCTCGACGAGCGGATCATGGGCCGCGGCGACCTGATCACACACGCGTTGAAACGCCAGGGAGCGTACCACCGCGAGCGAGAGCGCCGACGGCACGTCCTCTGCCCTCTGGAGCGACCACTCCGAGCCTTCGACCTGGTCTGCGCGCAGGTACGGGATCGCACCGACCTCGAGCCCGTGCTCGACCGACGAGTTGTACCAGATCTCATCGGGCGCGTTTCGGTAGACGCTGACGGTGAGCGTCGCGAGGCGGTCGGCCCCTCCGAAGCGCAGCGAGCCCGACCACGATCCCCTGTACGCGCACAGGTGGTCGCTCTCGTGGTCCTCGTACTTCAACTCGAACCCGGAGGCGCCCGAGGCGTTCAGGTGCTCGACGAGGCCCTCTAGCGCCTCGCTCTCGAACTTCCCCCTGGGGACCTCGGCGCGCGTACCCTCTCCGCCGGGCGTGACGCGCGTCGAGGGCGCGGGTCGCCCCGCGACCTGGGGTGGCGAAGCGGAGAAGGGCAACGCGCCGGCTGACCCGGGCGCGGAGAGCGCTCGCGCGCCGCCAGACGCGCGACGCCGCGGCCCGAACACGAACATCCCTACGGCGCCGACAGCGATCCCGACGAACAGCGCGATCAACAACGGAACCAACGGCATACTGGCGCTCATCGTTCAGGCCGCGAGGCGGCGTGGTCTCACTTGACGCCGATCTCTCGCAGGCGCTCGTTGAGGAACTCCAACGCGGTGATCGGCGCCGCGCCGGGCTCCTCACCCTCGGGCACGCACTCCTCGAGAACCTCGAGCACGACGTCGGGTCGAGGATGCACGAAGAAGGGCATCGAGTAGCGCGGCGTGGGCTCGCCTGCCGGGTTGACCACGCGGTGCGTCGTCGCCGGGAGCAGCCCGTTGGTGATCCGCTGCATCATGTCGCCCGTGTCCACTATCATCTGACCCTCGATCGCGTGGATCGGCAGCCACTCGCCCTCTCGCGTGAGCAGCTCGAGCCCGGACTCCGTCGACTCGGGAAGCAGCGTCATCAGGTTGATGTCCTCGTGCTGCGCCGCGCGCATCTTGCCGGGCTCGTCGAAGCCGTCGCACACGGGGTAGTGGATCACGCGCACGATCGAGTCGCCCTTACGCGCCATCTGCGGCAGGAAGCCCGCCTCACGCCCGAGGTACAGCGACACCGCCTCGAGCATCGTCTGCGCGCACGCGTCCATCGCCTCGAACAGCGCGCTGCCCGCGCGGCGCACCTCCGGCGCCTCCTGGGGCCACAGGTTCTCCGTCACGCTCTCGGCGCGCTCGTCCCGTCCCAGGTGGTAGAACTCCTTGAGGTCGGGCTTGGCGTTGTCCTTGGCGTGCTCCACGCCGAAGGAGGTGTAGCCCCGCTTGCGGCCGGTCGCCGCGTCCTCGTACTTGCGCTTGACCTCGTCATCGAGCGCGAAGAACTCCTTGAACGCTCCGTACGCGCCGTAGATGAGCTCACGGGAAACCCCGTGGCCCTCGACCGCGACGAAGCCGAACTCCTTGAGCGCGTCGCCGAACGCCTCGACGAACGCCTCGCGTCTGGACGCGTCGCCCTCGGTGTAGTCACGCAAATCGACGACGGGGATGGTCTGCTCGACACTCATCTTCGAACCTCTCCGGGAAGCACCGGCGCGGTCGCGCCGCTTGGGGGTGATCGCTCACGTGGGCCTCGACCTCGCTTCTACCCGCGCCTCGGCGACCTCGCAAGACCTGCGGCTCACTCAGGCGGCGTGAACCGCGCCGCCGCCTCCTCGATCACGTCCGCGCACTCGGGCGCCCCGTCGCAACGCCGCCGCGCGTCCTCCCACAAGCGCCCGAGCTCGGAGTAGAGCACCCAACCCCAGGGGTGCTCCTCGTAGGTCGGCATCCTCGCGGGCGCGTCCAGCGCGAGCGCGCCCCGCGCCGCCTCGCCCAGCGCCGCCGCGTCTGCCACGGCGCCCTTCTCGCGCACCAGCCAACCCATCGGCGCGGGCTCGAGCTCGAACGCCGCCTCGAGCTTGTCCGAGAACAGGTCCGTGATCAGCACGGGCCGCCCCGAGGCTCGCAGCGTCCTCACGATCTCCACGATCGGGACACGCTTCCTCCCGTCGACCTCGATGGGCCCCTGAACCTCGATGCCCGACCTCTCACGCACCCGCTCCACGAACCACGCGCGGCCCAACATGTGCGCCTCGAGCACCAGGACGTCCTCGCGCTGCCCCTCGATCCTCTGGAGGTACTCCGCGCCCAGATAGCGCGACGTCCCCGTCCCCAACACCACGGCGTCACGGGGCGCCGACTCCATGAGGTCTCTGACGTACACCTCGATCGCGTCGCCGTAGTGCGCGCGCGTCCGGACCACCCCGAGCGCGAGCGCCGCCACCGCCAACACCGCGAGCGCCCCGAGCACCAGCCGCTGGCGCCCTCCCTCGACCACCCTCGGCCAAAACTCGTCCCACCCGCGCGCGACCCACGGAGTCAGCATCAACGCCGGCATCACGTGGAACCTCGCCACCACGACCTCGGACGCCCCGTGCGGCGCCATGTTGAACAACCCCACGAACACCGGCCCGCACCTGTCTCTTATACACATCTGACGCTGCCGACGA
>CAJXPN010000967.1 GCA_913058025.1 uncultured Myxococcales bacterium
CACGTGGCGGGGGAGCGTGCGCCCGGGGCGCAGCTCGAGCGTCGGGACGCGCGCGATGGGGGGCGCCGGGGCGGCGCGCGGTTTGGGCTCCGGGTTCACCCGCCGGGTCATCACGAGGTGTGGGTCGGGTACGGGCGCGCCCGCCTCGGCGGTCGGGACCTCGGTCGGCGTGAGCCGCTTGCGCGCGACCTTGCTGGGCTTCAGGACGCGCGCGCCGCGCTCGGGGGTGACGTCTCCTCTCCGGATCGAGAGCTGACGCAACCTCTCGCGCTGCCGCGCGACGCGTCGCTTCCCCATCTCGATCAGCTCGGATTCTTCCATGTCTTGTTCATCATGAATCATGGCGTATCGACCTCCTGTCCCGATGTAGGCTATTGGAAGCATCATAACCACACCGACCGATGATTCAAACCCCAGACTCGAGCGATTCGCCTTTGAGTTCATCATGTTGCGTGGTTCAAAATTACACGACGGACCGCTCGATCCAGGCGCGAACGAAGAGAGGGAGCCTGTGGCTCCCTCTCTTCGTGGGTCATGCGTGGAAACGGCTCACATGGAGCGGCGGTACTGGCCTCCGACCTCGTAGAGAGCGTTGGTGATCTGGCCGAGGGAGGCGTGGCGCACGGTGCGCATGAGCTCGGAGAAGATGTTCCCGCCGTCGAGCGAGATCCGGCGGAGCGCGTCGAGCGCCTCCTCGCTGTGGTCGGCGTGCGCGGCCTTGAACTCGGCGAGGTGGTCGAGCTGGGTCTGCTTCTCGTCAGCGGTCGAGCGGATGAGCTCGAGCTCCTGGGGGACCTCGTCGGCGTCGTCGGCGAGGAACGTGTTCACGCCGATGATGGGGATCTCTCCCGAGTGCTTCTTGATCTCGTAGCGGATCGACTCGTCCTGGATCTTGGAGCGCTGGTACTGGAGCTCCATGGCGCCGAGGACGCCGCCGCGCGAGCTGATGGCGTCGAACTCGGTGAGCACGGCCTCCTCCACGAGGTCGGTGAGGTCGTCGACGATGAACGAGCCCTGGAGTGGGTTCTCCGACATGGAGAGCCCGAACTCACGGTTTATGATCATCTGGATGGCCATGGCGCGACGGACCGAGGACTCGGTCGGCGTGGTGATGGCCTCGTCGTAGGCGTTGGTGTGGAGGCTGTTGCAGTTGTCGAACAGCGCGAGCAGCGCCTGGAGCGTGGTGCGGATGTCGTTGAAGTCGATCTCCTGGGCGTGGAGCGACCGTCCCGACGTCTGGATGTGGTACTTCAGGCGCTGAGAGCGCGCGCTGGCCCCGTAGCGGTCGCGCATGGTCACCGACCAGATGCGGCGCGCGACGCGCCCGAGCACGGTGTACTCGGGGTCCATCCCGTTGGAGAAGAAGAACGAGAGGTTGTGCGCGAAGTCGTCCACCTCCATCCCGCGGGCGAGGTAGTACTCGACGAAGGTGAAGCCGTTGGCCAACGTGAAGGCGAGCTGGCTGATGGGGTTCGCCCCGGCCTCTGCGATGTGGTAGCCGGAGATCGAGACCGAGTAGTAATTTCGGACGCTCTTCTCGACGAAGTACTCCTGCATGTCGCCCATCATCTTGAGGGCGAACTCGGTGGAGAAGATGCACGTGTTCTGGGCCTGATCCTCCTTGAGGATGTCGGCCTGGACGGTGCCTCGGACCACGGCGAGCGTCTCGTCGGCGATCTCGACGCGCCGCTCGTTCGAGAGCGGACCCTCGGCGGCCTCGGCGAGCTCGAGCTGCTGGTCGATGGCCGTGTTCAGGTACATCGCGAGGATGATGGGCGCGGGGCCGTTGATGGTCATCGACACGGACGTGTTGTTCGCGGACAGGTCGAACCCATCGTAGAGCCGCTTCATGTCGTCGAGCGTGCACACGGAGACGCCCGAGTTCCCGACCTTGCCGTAGATGTCGGGGCGCGGGTGCGGGTCCTCGCCGTACAGCGTGACGGAGTCGAAGGCGGTGGAGAGGCGGTTCGACGCCTCCCCCTCACACAGGTAGTGGAAGCGCGTGTTGGTGCGCTTCGGGGTGCCCTCGCCAGCGAACATGCGCTTGGGCTCCTCGTCGGCGCGCTTGAACGCGAAGACGCCCGCGGTGAAGGGGAAGGAGCCGGGGACGTTCTCGAGCAGCTGCCAGCGCAGGCGGTCGCCCCAGTCGGAGAGGCGAGGCAGCGAGATCTTGGGGATCATGGTGCCCGAGAGCGACTCGCGCTTGAGCTCGATGGGGATCTCGCGGCCGCGGGCCTTCATCATGAAGGTGTCGCCGGAGTAGGAGGCGACGAGGTCGTCCCAGCCTTCGACGAGCGCGCGCTCCTCGCCGCCGAGCGTGCGCAGGAGCGCGTCTCGGCGCGCCTCGAGCGGCGCGCGCGCGGAGGCGTCGTCGCCGAGGACGCCCAGCGCGCCCTCGACGCGGTAGAGCTGGGAGGCGGCCTCGGCCTGGACGAACGCCTGGCGGCGGTAGCCGCGGCAGGTGTCCGAGATCTCGGCGAGGTAGCGGGTGCGCTCGGGCGGGATCACGATCGAGCGCGAGGTGGAGATGGGGCCGTTGGTGGGCCAGTGGGTCTCGTCGTCGCGCTGGCGCAGGCCGACGCGCTCGGCGAGCGCGAGGTAGAGGGCGTTGACGCCGTCGTCGTTGAACTGGCTGGCGATGGTGCCGAAGACGGGGAGGACCTCGTCGGGCACGGAGTACTCGATCTTGCGGTTGCGGCGGACCTGCTTGCGCACGGCGCGCAGGG
>CAJXPN010000968.1 GCA_913058025.1 uncultured Myxococcales bacterium
GGCAGCGTCAGATGTGTATAAGAGACAGGTGCTGGGTGGGTTGCGCTCGCTGGCGCTCGACGACTTGCACCAGCGGGTCCACGCGGAGCTGTCGACGTGGTTCGGGGCGACGGCGTTGGAGCGGCTCACGTTGCGCGACGCGGTCCTCGACGATCTGCTCCAGTCCGACGAGCTTGAGGCCCCCGGCACGCTGCGGGCCCTCGATCTTGGGAGCGTGTGGGCCGAGGGCGCCGCGCTGGGTGACCTGTCGAGGTTCGAGTGGTTCGGCCGCCTCGAGCACCTGGGCGTCGCGCAGTGGTCGTTGCTGGACGAGTCTGCATCCCGGTCGCTCGAGGCGTTCGCCGGGGGGTGGAGGTCGCTGGACATGTCGCACGCGAACGTCTCATCGGGGGCGTTCATGACGCTCGCGACGTCCGCCAGGGCGCTCTCCTCGCTGAACGCGAGCGGCTGGGTGAAGGATCTGAGCGAGTGGGCTCGCGCGTTGGGGGTCGGGTTCCCGAGGCTCGAGTCGCTCGCCCCTGGCCAGATCATGCTCGACTCGGCCGTGAAGGGCGCGCAGCTCGCGTCTCTGGTGGGGAGGCTGCGCGAGGTCGACCTCGGCCAGGTCTGGGCGCTGGATGCCTCCACGGCCGCGGCGTTGATCGGGGGTATGAAGGAGGCAGAGGTCGAGCACCTGAAGGTGCCTGAGAACGTGGGGTTGGCGCAGGAGCTCGATGGCGTGGACTCATTGGGGCGTGTGCGCAGGTTGAACGTGGCGGCGTGTGACCTGGACGACGATGCGCTCGCGCGCCTCGTGGCGAAGCCGTGGTCGCGACAGCTCGAGCAGCTCGACCTCAGGATGAACCTCGTGAGCATGGAGGGCGCGCTGCGCTCGCGCTCGGAGCTGCCCGGGTGCGACGTGATCTGGTACCCGCACGGGCCGAGTTAGCAGACCAACGCGGAGGTGTGACGTGGGCGTGTTCGAGGAGATGAGGAGCTTGCTTCAGGGACCCCCGAGCGCGCGGAGGTGGTCGCGCCTGTGCGCGTACGCCGCGACCTCGGAGTCGGCGCGCTTCGTCGACGGGCTGCTCCCTTACGCGCTCCATCACCTCGACCGCAGCTGGCCCGACGAGCTCCGCGTGGCCGACCGCGCGTGGCTGGCGGCGGTGTTGGAGGACGCGCCCGCGCCGTGGATGGCGATGGCGAGGTCGATCCAGGCGGGGATCCTCGACGACGAGCGGTCCTGGCAGTGGACGTTCGACGAGGGGAGGGAGCTCGACGCGTTCGTCGCGCCTCTGGGAGAGGAGCGCTGGACGAGGCTGTTCGAGGAGGGCTTCCTGAGCAGCGCGACCGATCTGTTCATGAACGAGCAGGGGCTGGGGCAGGGCGGCGCGAGGGCGCTCGTCGCCAGCGACCTCGCCACGCAGCTCCGAAGCCTGCGCGTGCACGACGAGGGCGACGTGGTCCGGGAGCTCTTGCTCGGCCTGGCGCGGCGAGACATGACGCTCGAGCTCGAGGTGCTCGGGCTGAGCGGCGCGGTGATGGACGATGAGTTCTCACGTGAGCTCGACGCGTTCGCGGAGCGCTCGCGGCTGAGAACGGTCCAGCTCCGCTCGGCGAACTCCTCGATGGAGGGCGAGGATCTCCACTGGCCGGTGCTCGTCCGGCAGCTCGAGGGGCTCGACCTCTACGAGTCGCACATGCCCGAGATGCTCCCGGCGATCTGCGCGCTCCCATTCCAGCGGTTGCGATCGCTCAACCTGGGGGACGCCGACGCCCCGAAGGAGCTCGTCGACGTGCTGATCGCCTCGACGTGGCTCGACGGGATCGAAGAGCTCGACCTCTCGTGGTCCTCGAATTGGGAAGAGGAGGAGTTCGATGCGTTGTTCGTCGAACGTGGGATGCCAGCGTTGAGCCGGCTCGACCTCACCGCCGGATCGATCGGCACTGACGCGCTGTCGAAGATCCTCCGCGGCGACGCCTTGCCCCGCTTGAAGTTCCTGGAGCTCGGGATCGCGGACGTGGTCACGAGCTCGCTCTTCGAGAAGTTCGACGCGCCTATTCGGAGCGACCTCGAGTTCCTCGGGCTCGGCACGTGCTCGATGAGCGGAGGCCTCATCGACATTATCGAGAAGGGCCACTGGGCGAGGCTGAGGCACATCGACATCCCCAACAACGACCCGGACGAGGACGAGATCCTCTACATCTTCGGCGCGGCCGAGGCCCTGAAGCGGCTCGAGCGGTTGGGGCTCGGGGAGAACGAGCTCGACGACGACGCGCTCGTGCACGCGGCGTCTGCGCTCGCGCTGCCGGAGCTGGTGCACCTGGATCTCAGGAACAACAACCTCACGGACGAGGGCGCGAAGCGCCTGGCGCGCTGCGCCCCGCTCGCCCAGCTCGAGGTCCTGGACGTGCGCTACAACCGCCTGAGCGAGGAGGGCGTGGAGGCGCTGCGCGCCTCCGAGGTGCTCGCCGAGTGTGCGATCGTGTCGTGATCGTCTCAGTCGTCGGTGAGTGCGAGGCCGCCAGCGTCACCGACGACCTGTGAGAGCCCACCGGCCACGCCGTCCTCCGAGACGGAGAGCCCGCCGCGGCTCAGGATGCCGCCGAGGCGGTCTTCGATGTCCTGGGCGATCTGGAGGACGCGGTCGATGTCTTTCTGGGGGATGGGCAGCCGCGTGTGGTGCTCTCGGCTGTCTCTTATACACATCTTCCGAGCCCACGAGACAGGCAGAAATCTCGTATG
>CAJXPN010000969.1 GCA_913058025.1 uncultured Myxococcales bacterium
TCTACACAGAGTAGATCGTCGGCAGCGTCAGATGTGTATAAGAGACAGCTCCACGACCCCGACCGCGGCCTGCTCTTCTGCGGCGACCTCCTTGGCAACCCGCTCCCCGCGCGCGTCTCCTCGGTCGGCGATCACCTCGCCGCGCTCGAGCTCGGCGCCGAACTCTCCGCCTCACTCGCCCTCCCCAACCACGGCCGCCCGGACCACTCCGGCGCCAAGGCGCTCTCCTGGAGCCTGCGTCGCATGACCAACTTCCTCCAGTCCGCCTCCATGACGCTCTCCGACGGCCCCACCATCTTCGAGTTCACCGAGCGCGACCTCGGCGTCGCGCCCACGCACGTCGTGCGCTACATGGGCTCGCTGATCGAGTACCGCGCGCTGCTCGACGAGCTCGTGCGCGGCCGCCTCATCGACGCCGCAGGCGACGGCTACACGCGCCGCTACGGCCTCTCCCCCGACGACCCGAACCTCGACGACCCCACAAAGCTGCGCGGACGCCTCGCGCCCGTCCCCATCACCGAGCCCACCCCCTTCGACACGTGACGCCCCAGGCGCAGCCTGGAAACACAGACCTCGCCTAGAGGCACTCCGTCCGCCGCACACGTACCGCGACGCCCGCGACCTCGGCGCCCTCCCCGCCGGAACCCTCGCGCACCGAGAGCACCGACCACACCGCGCCGCGCGCGTCCGCGCGCGTCTCGCGCGTGAACTTCACCTGCTCCACCCGCTCCTCGCCCACCGACGCCTCGGCCCCCCACGCCTCGAGCTCTTCGGCCAGCGCGTCCGTCGACGCCTCGAGCCACACGCGCTCCCACCGGCCGTACGCCCTCACCTCGAACTCCGGCGCGCCGCAACGCCCAGGGTTTTGGCGCAACCTCAGCGCGTACGACACCTCCTGCTCCGAGACCACCGCCGCCTCCCTCGACGCCGACTCCACGCGCACTCTGGACACCTCCATAGCGCGCTCGCGCGGCGGGACATGGCGCACCGGCGCAGACGTCACACACGCCGCGCCACACACGCTCGCCAACACCCCCAACGACCCCAACGCTCGCCTCATCTCCTCGCCTCCGACACCCGCCTCGACAACTCCTCGCTCGGCGCGCGCGTCGCCGCGCCCGCCACCCTCGACGCCACCTCTCCCGTGTAGCGCCCGTCCTCTCCCCGCACCACGAGCGGCGCGCGCACCTCGAGCACGGCCTTGCCCCCTCGCCGACACCACACCTCACACAGATACGCCGACGCCTGCGCCGTGTCGTGCACGAACCTCACGCGCTCCGCACCGAGCCCCGCCGACGACGCCTCCCTCAACACGTCCTCGAGGCGCTCCGGCGGCGCGATCACCTTGAACACACCACGCGGCGCCAGGAGCTTCGCCGCCGCCCGAGCGAAGTCCCCCAACCCTCCGTGGAGCTCGTAGCGCGCGCACGCGCGCTCGCCATCCTCGCTGACCCTTCTCGAATTCGGATTGAAATACGGAGGGTTACACAACACAAGCTGCGCGACGCCGTGGGGCAACGCGGCGCGCTCCCTCACGTCCCCCTCGAGCGCACGGACCCGCGAGCCGTTCCTCTCGATGTTCTCGCGCAGCGCCGCCAACAAGCCCTCGTGGCGCTCGAGCGCCACGACCTCCCAGCCCGGCTCGCGCGCCGCCACGCTCAACGCCACCGCACCCTGCCCCGCGCCGAGCTCCCACACCACCGCGCCCTCACCGGGCTCCGGGAGGTCCGTCGCGAGCAGCAACGCGTCCAGGCCGAACCTGTACCCCTTGATCCGCTGACGCACGACGAGGTCGTTCGAGATCACCGCCTCGTCCCACTCCTCTTCGATCACGCCGCGCCCCCGCGCGCCTCGATCAGCCGGGCCGCGAGCTCACCCCACACGGGGTCCGAGGACGCGCGCGCGAGCGCCGCGTCGAGCGCCGGCCACCTCAACTCCTCGATCACCACCAGCGCCGCGCGCCGCGCGCCGAGGTCCTCGGACCCCAGCGCCGCCTCGAGCGCCTCGACCACGCCCGCCTCTTCTCCACCCTCACACGCAGCCCCCAGGCGCAACGTCGCGACCACCGAGCCCCCTCGGCTCGCCTCCACGAGCTCCGCCTGCGTCCACGACGGCACGCGCCCTCGCGCGGGCTCCAGCACCTCGGCCGAGCCCTCCAGGTACCTCGCGTAGAGCGCCGCGTCCTCCACGTACCGCACCTCCTCTCCACCAGCGATCTCCCACACGATCGTCCCGTGGTTGTACGCCCCCGACGGCACGTCGCGGAGGACGCGCCAGCCGAGATCGCGTCCCAGCTCACGCAACGACGCCCGACCTGTCCCTTCCCTTACTTGCAACCGCTCAGTCAACCTCGCCTCCCAACCGCTCGATGAGATCCCGACGCAGCACGTCGTCGGGCTCGTCCGCCAACCTCTCCATCGCCAACACTTCGATCCCCCAGCGCAGCGTCATGTCCAGCGCCGCCGCGCGAACCTCCACGCGGTCGTGGGACGCCCAGGGCCTCATCACCTCGACGACGTCCAGCTCGTTCGCGAGCACGCACCCCAGAATGTACAGGTTCACCACGAGCTCGTCCGGCCCCGCCGACGACGCCACCGCCTTCTTCATCCACGCGACGTCGGAGAAGAACAGCCCGAGCATCGTGGCCGCCAGGTCCAGCGGCCAGTCCGTGGGCATCGACGCGCCGAACTGCTCGTTGAGCGCCCCCAGGATCTGTCTCTTATAC
>CAJXPN010000970.1 GCA_913058025.1 uncultured Myxococcales bacterium
TCTACACAGAGTAGATCGTCGGCAGCGTCAGATGTGTATAAGAGACAGGCTCAAGCCCGTGCTCATCGACCGCGGAGAGCCCGTCGAGATCCGCGGTAGGCACGTCTCGGGGCTGATGCACCGCGGCGAGCTCAAGCCGGACTCGAACATCTGCTTCGGTGAGGGCGGCGCGGGGACCTGGAGCGACGGCAAGCTCTACACGCGCGTGTCTGACTACCGCGTGCGGCATATCCTGGAGACGATCGTCGAGCTCGGAGGTCCCGAGCGGATCCTCATCGACGCGAAACCGCACCTGGGCACGGACAAGCTCGTGGCGCTTTGCAAGGCGTTCAGGGCGAGGCTGCTGGAGGCGGACTGCGAGGTCCGGTTCTCGAGCTTCGTCGAGGGGATCGAGGTCGAGCGTACGGCCGCCGGGGATCGCGTGCGAGGCGTGAGGCTGCGCGGCGGTGAGTTGGTGGAGGCGGATCGCGTGGTGTTGGCCGCGGGGCACTCGGCGCGTGAGATGTACCACTGGCTGTTGGGCGCGAAGGTGCACATGGAGCCCAAGCCGTTCGCGGTGGGTTTTCGCGTGGAGCACCCGCAGTCGCTCATCAACTCGATCCAGTACGGGCAGTGGTCCGAGAGCAAGACGCTGCCGACGGCGGACTACAGGCTCGCGGCGAACTTCAACAAGAACACGCCCGAGCATCGAGGCGTGTACAGCTTCTGCATGTGCCCTGGCGGTCAGGTCGTGCCGTCCTCGACGCTCGAGGGCGGCGTGTGCGTCAACGGGATGAGCCACGCCAGCCGCAAGGGGCACTGGGCGAACTCGGCGCTCGTCGTGTCCGTCAAGCCCCAGGACTTCGGCGCGTTCGGTCACGACGACGAGGGCCCGTTGGGGGGCCTGGTGTTCCAGGAGGAGGCCGAGCGGCGCGCGTGGGATCTCGCGGGTGGTGGCTTCATCGCGCCTGCCCAGCGGCTCTCGGACTACAAGGCGGGCAGGGTCAGCGCGGACGTGCGCAAGACGACCTACAAGCCCGGCATCGCGAGCGCGGACCTGACGGGGTGCTACCCGGAGTTCGTGACGGAGCACCTCAAGCGCGCGCTGGACGCGTTCGAGCGCCGCATGCCCGGGTTCGTGACCGAGGACGCGCTGCTCATCGGCGTGGAGACGCGCACGAGCTCACCGGTCCAGGTGGTGCGAGACGACGACACGCTGGAGTCGGTGTCGCTCGGCGGGCTGTACCCGTGCGGAGAGGGCGCGGGCTACGGAGGCGGCATCGTGTCGGCGGCGCTCGACGGTCTGAGGATCGCCGAGCGCATCCTGGACGACCTCGCGGAGACGTCGGCCAGCGCGTAAGGCTTGCCGCGAACACGAGGGGGGTGTTACACCGTGGGCGCGTCGCGCGGGTGCGACGCCTCGTGATGACACGAATCGGTGAAAGGAGCGCACGCGATGGAGAGCCGGGAGCCGCAGCATCTCGAGATGTACGACAAGAAGGTCCCATGGTACAGGTGGGATTGGCGAAAGGAGAACCCTGGGGAGGTCATCCTTATCGTGTTCGGGCTCGCGATCTTCGCGTTCTTCCCGAGGGTCGGTTGTGGGGTGACCTCGGAGGCGACCGCGTCTTCGGACGCGAGCGCTCCAGCCGTGGAGAAGGTCGTCGAGTCCCCCACGGGTAAGCCTCAAGGATAGGGCCTCGAGCGGCGCGGTTTTCTTTTTCGCGCCCCGGCCCGAGATGATAGATTACGGGGAGAACAGTAACGTGAGCGCGCCGGGGGGGCGTTGGCGATGAGCCGACGTGCGCCCGTCATGATTAGAAACGAGAGACGAGGTGAGATGGTGTCGACACTCCATCATCGAGTAGCGAGCGCAGCGGTCGTGGCCGTATGTGCGTGTACAGCGGTCGCGATCGTCATGGCGCCTTCGCAGGCGAGCGCGCAAGGGGAGCTTGACGACGAGACGAAGAAGCGCGTCCTCGGGTACATCAAGGGCGCCAACGCGTTCTACAAGGATGAGCGCTTCGACGAGGCGCTCAAGCTGTACCAGGAGGCCTACGCGCTCTACCCGAACACGGGGTTGCTCTACAAGATGGGGCAGGCGGCCGAGAAGTCCGGGGATCTCCGCGGCGCGATCACCTACTACGAGGCGATGCTGACGGAGGCGCCGGACAACCCGAAGGCGGGAGAGGTCAGCGCGACCCTCGCCAAGCTCAAGGATCAGGTCCCGCCCCGCGTCACGATCACGAGCAAGCCCACGGGCGCGAACATCCGCTTCGGGACCCAGACGTCGCCGGTGGTCGGCTCGACGCCCTACGAGGGCGACGTCGAGACGGGCACCCTGGTGGTGATCCTGAAGCTCGATGGTTACGAGAGCGAGCGGCGCGAGATCCAGATGGACCCGGCCGCTCAAGAGACCGTGGCCGTGCGCATGAAGGCGGCCGCTGTGATCGACGAGCCGAACGATCCGAAGGGGATGGACGGCGGCGTGCCGTTCGCGCTCATCGGCGGGATCACGGCCGGCGCGGGGGTCGCGGCGTTGGCGACCGGTGGCGTGTTCACGTTCCTCCAGAGCCAGGCGACCGGCCAGGTCAACGACTTCGACAAGTCCGGCGCTCCCGGCTCCGGGAGGCAGCGGATCAACGAACTCAAGGACGAGGCCAACGGCCACTACTCGACCTCGCTGGCGATGTACCTGTCTCTTATACACATCTCCGAGCCCACGAGACAGGCAGAAATCTCG
>CAJXPN010000971.1 GCA_913058025.1 uncultured Myxococcales bacterium
CTACACAGAGTAGATCGTCGGCAGCGTCAGATGTGTATAAGAGACAGCTCCAGATCCTGCCCGGTTCAGGCAACCTGATCGGCGGGCGCTCCTTCACGATGCAGCTCCACCCAGGCGTCTCGGCGCGCGCGTTGATGTTCCCGGGCGCGCCGTCCGGGCTCAAGATGGCGTGCGGTGAGAACCCCAAGCGGGTCTACGGCGAGCGTGGGCGGTTGCCGTCCACGCGGATGGGAAACATGGCGGCCTGGCGCGCGCAGTTCGACAAGGCCGCGAAGGCCCGGGACGACTACGACGCGTACGTGAAGAAGCTCGGGGAGTGGTCCAAGCCCGGCGCGAGCGAGGACAAGCGGCCCAAGCCGCCGGCGCGAGACGCCGGGGTCGAGACGCTCGTCGGCGTGCTGCGTGGCGAGGTCCTCGTCCACGTGCACTGCTACCGCGCCGACGAGATGATCCAGGTCCTCGAGCTCGCCGACGAGTACGGGTTCCGCGTGCGCTCGTTTCACCACGCGGTCGAGGCGTACAAGATCCGGGACATCCTGGCTGCGTGGGACGTGAGCGTGTCGACGTGGGCGGACTGGTGGGGGTTCAAGATCGAGGCCCACGACGCGATCATGCAGAACGCGGCGCTGGTGAGCCAGGCGGGCGCGAGGGCGATCATCCACTCGGACTCGGCCATCGACATCCAGCGCCTGAACCAGGAGGCGTCCAAGGCGTACTGGGCGGCGGTCCACGCGGGGCTGGAGGTGACCGAGGACGAGGCGCTCCGCTGGATCACGTCGAACCCGGCCTGGGCGCTGGGGATCGACGAGGTCACGGGGACGCTGGAGGCGGGCAAGCGCGCGGACGTGGTCGTCTGGTCGGCGCACCCGTTCAGCGTGTACGCGCTGGCCGAGCAGGTCTTCGTCGAGGGCGTCCGTGAGCATGACATCACGCGGCCGAGTGTGCCGCGCAGTGACTTCGAGGTTGGACATGTCGAGTGACGCGAGGCGCCTGACGGGCGCATGTGTGCTGGTCGCGGCGATGACGATGGCGACGAGCGCGAGCGCCGAGGTCACCGCGATCACCGGCGGCGAGGTCCACACGGTCTCGGGCGATGTGATCCCGGACGGCGTGGTCGTCTTGGGTGAGGACGGCGTGATCCAGGCGGTCGGTCCGGCGGGGACGGCGGTGCCCGCGGGCGCGACGGTCGTGGACGCGTCGGGCAAGGTCGTCACGCCGGGCCTCGTCGACGCGCACTCGCAGCTCGGGTTGATCGAGATCTGGGCCGTGACGGCCACGAGGGACTCGGGCGGCGCGGGAGGCGCGGTCCGCGCGTCGTACGTGGCCACGGACGGGTTCGACCCCGGGAGCGCGGTGATCGCGGTGCAGCGCTCGGGCGGCGTGACCGACGCGGTCGTGGTGCCCTCGGGCGGCGTGATCTCGGGGTTCGCGGGCTGGACGACGCTCGCGGACGCGAGCTCGCCACACCTCGAGGGCAAGGTCGTGACGCCGAAGGTGGCGTTGTCGGTGACGATGGGCGCGTCGGGCGCGGGCGCCGCGGGTGGGTCGAGGGGCCTGCTCGTTGCGATGCTGACCGAGCTGTTCGAGGACGCGAGGTTCCTGGAGAAGAACGCGAAGGCGTTCGGTGAGAATCGGTCGCGCAAGCTGTCGGCGTCGAGGGGGGATCTCGCGGCGCTGGGCGAGGTGCTCTCGACGCAGGGCGCGCCGGTGCTCTTCCACGTGAACCGGGTCTCCGGGATCAGGGCGGCGCTCGCGCTCGCGAAGGAGAACGGCCTGAGGCCGATCATCGTGGGCGGCGCGCAGGCGTGGAAGATCGCCGACGAGCTGGCCGAGGCGAAGGCCGTGGTGATGGTGAACACGATGTCGAACCTGCCGTCGCGGTTCGAGTCGCTGGGGGCGCGCTCGGACGCGGCGGCGATGCTGACGGCGGCGGGCGTGGACGTGATCGTGGCGACGTTCGAGAGCCACAACGCGCGCAAGCTCAGGCAGTTCGCGGGGAACGCGATCCGCGCGGGGATGCCGCGCGAGGCGGCGCTGCGCGCGGTCACGCTGGCGCCGGCGCAGGCGCTCGGTGAGGGCGCGAGGCGGGGCTCGCTCGAGGTCGGCAAGGTCGCGAACGTGGTGGTCTGGTCAGGCGACCCGTTCGAGCTGTCCACGAAGGTCGACGCGATGTTCATCGACGGCGCGCCGGTGGGCCTCGGCAGCCGCCAGACCGAGCTCTTCGAGAGGTACCGCACGATCGAGCGCCGCGGCGCGCCCGCGGCGCCGACCACCATCGATGAGGTCGACGAGGAGGAGCCCGAGCAGGGTGACGATGCCTGACCGGCGCGCGAAGGAGGCGCGGCCTGCGATCGTGGAGGATACGCTGTGGAACTGGCGAGACAGCGATGACGCCGAGGAGAGCTACCGCTGGCACTTCCGGGCGGGCGGCTTGCTCGCGTACGATTCGGAGTCGGGGTCCTGGGAGAACGGCTCGTGGTCGTGCGACGGCGCGACCTTGAGGATCGAGACGAACGACCACTACGCCGACTACGTCGGGTACGTGCGCCCGAACGAGGTGCGCGGGACCGCGAGGAACGTGACGGGTTACGGGTGGTCCTGGTGGGCCGAGTTGGAGTGAGGGGGCGCCGGGATGGGTGACTGGATCATATGGGTCGTTGGGGCGGCGATACAGCTGTCTCTTATACACATCTCCGAGCCCACGAGACAGGCAGAAATCTCG
>CAJXPN010000972.1 GCA_913058025.1 uncultured Myxococcales bacterium
ATCTACACAGAGTAGATCGTCGGCAGCGTCAGATGTGTATAAGAGACAGACTCCACCCCGCGTGGCATCCTCCACACCTACCCCCATCACACGCCTGATCCCACGCGGAGCCCATGGACCACGAACGCTTCAACATCGGCTGCTTCAACCTGTGCAACCTCGTCGCCAAGGGCCAGCGCTTCTACGGCGGCAACGTCTACGAGGGCGCGGACTACGACAGGAAGATCGCCTGGGTCGCCACGCAGCTCACGGCGATGGAGGCCGACGTCATCGGCTTCCAGGAGGTCTTCGACGCCGCGTCGATGCGCGCCGCGCTCGACGCCTCGGACGCCACGCGCGGGTTCGACCTGGTCATCGAGAACGCTACGGGGAACCACCCCGAGGTCGCGCTCGCCACGCGCTACGAGGTGCTCGAGCACGAGCACATCGAGGAGTTCCCGGCGCGCGCCAGGCTCGACCTCGACGGCCTCATCATCCCCATCGAGAAGTTCACCCACGGCATCCTGCGCGTGAAGGTGCGCATGCCCGCTGGGCTCGACGCCTGGGTCTACGTCGCCCACCTCAAGTCCAAGCGCCCCAAGTACGCCTCCGGCGTCGACCGCCACGACCCCTACGAGCTCGCCGCGGCCAAGGCCCGCTCGCTCATCATCCGCACCGCCGAGGCGTGCGCGCTGCGCGCGCTCATGCTCGATCACCTCGAGGACCGCGACGACCCGGTCGTCCTCATCGGCGACCTCAACGACTCCGAGGGCGCCGTCACCACCGAGATCGCCGCCGGGCAGATGCCCGAGCGCCACTGGAAGCGCGACGCCAAGATCAGGCTCTGGGACGTCCTGCTCTACAACGCCAAGTCGATCCAGGCGCGCCAGGCGCTCCGGGACGTCTACTACACCCACATCCACAACGGCTCCTACGAGGCGCTCGACCACATCCTGCTCTCCGAGCAGTTCAACCGAGACAACCGCCAGGCCCCCGCCTACGTCGAGTACGTCCGCGTCTTCAACGACCACCTCATCGACGAGTCGCTCTCCAACGCGCGCATCCCCATGTGGCGCTCGGACCACGCGCAGGTCGTCGCGACGATCGTGGTGCGTTGAGGCGCTGGAGCCGCGCCGACCGCTTGGCTCCTCGGTGAATCACAGCTCGGCCAGGAACGACCGCCACAGGTCCTCGAAGTGGAGGCCGACGAACTCGTCGAGGTGCCAGAAGTTCTTGTTCCTGTTGAGCTCGAAGAACCCGGCGGTCGAGAACACGAGCGCGTCCTGGAACCGGGTGAACGGCCCGCCCGACATCCCCTCGGCCTCGTTCAGGTGCGCGTAGGTGTCGTTCATGACGGTCTGAAAGCCCAGGAAGTTCAACGCGCTACGGCCGTAGAGGTTGACGTGGGCGAGCTCGCCGGCGTCGTGGCCCTCGAAGAACGCGCGCTGGTAGGCGCCGCGCTCGATCGCCTCCTCGGCGGACGCCGCGAGCGCGTCGACGGCGGCGATGACGTGGGCGCGCGCGGCGCGTGGTCGCTTGACGAGGTAGCCCTCGGCGAGCCAGTTCCTGCGCGCCGGGCGCTCGTAGAAGCGCTCGAAGCCCTTGGTGGCGAACCAGAAGTAGAGGCCGAGGTCGATCATCGTGAGGTCGAGCTTGGCGGGGTACTCCTTGAAGAACGAGCTCGAGAGCAGCTCGGCTTTTCGGTGGGGCTGGAGCTCGAGGTACTTGTACTCGACGGCGTCGGCGAGCACCTCGGCGAGCAGCCCCGAGAGCGACTGGATGAGGCGCGACGAGATCTCGGCGCGCATGAACGTCTCCCAGCTGGACAGGTCGATCGCGCGGCCTTCCTTCAGGTCGTCGATCGCGCCGTCGAGCACGTCGAGCAGCGTCTCGTCGTGGCCGGGTACGGCGCGCTCGAGGGGCGGGAGGTAACCGTACTCGGAGACCTCGTGGTAGGACTGCTCGAACTCGAAGAGCAGCGCCTGCCACTGGTGCCCCCAGGCGTCGTGGACGAGGTACTTGTCGACCTCGGCGGACGGCAGGATCGTGACCATCGTGGTGAGGGCCTCGGCGACCTCGTGGGGCTCCTCTCCTGTCGCCGCGGCGAGCGCAGCGAGCACGCCCGGGTCGACCTGATCGCCGCGGAAGAAGCCGAAGACGGGGAAGTGCGCCATGAACCGCTGGCGCAGGTTGCCCACGCTCTCGAGGAACGTCGACAGCTTGGCCTCCTCGTCCGTGTCCACGAGCTCCTCCTGGCGCGTGGTCAGGCGGTAGCCCTCGTAAGGTATGCAGAAGAAGAGGCTCGTGGCGGTGCGCACGAGGTGGACCTCGCCCGGCTTGAGCGGGGTGTCGCCGTAGAGCGTGTGGAAGAGCTCGTGGACGTCGCCGTCGGGGTCGTCGGGGTCGATGGGGTGGATGCTGTCGAGCGCGTCGATGATCCTGTGGCGCACGGCCATGGCGCGCAGCTCGGGCGTGAGGCGCTCGGCGACGAGCGCGTCCATCTCGGCGTCGGAGTAGCCGAACGCGGACTTGAGCGCCTCGCGGACCGCGCGGCGGTGGCGCGCGGGCTCGATGAGGTCGGACTCGAACTCGTGGATCGTCTCCGAGCCGTGCGTGTCGAGCACGCCGCGCTGGCCCGTGACGGTCTCCTCGTAGTGCATCAGCCGGAGGATGCCCGAGGTGAAGCCGCTGTCTCTTATACACATCTCCGAGCCCACGAGACAGGCAGAAATCTCGT
>CAJXPN010000973.1 GCA_913058025.1 uncultured Myxococcales bacterium
GAGACAGCTCACCCGGCCCGAGCTCCAGCGCCTTGAGCTTGAAGACCTTTCGGCCCCTCTTGCCGTTCGCCAGCGCGCGGTCCAGCGCGTAGTCCACGACGAGGCGCGTCGCGTCCTCGCCGCCGACCAGCTCGAAGACGATCGCGACCTCGCCGCCCTTCGCCACGACCTCGGGCGTCACGCTCAGCCCCTCCACCACGACGTCCTCGCCGCCCGAGAACCCGAGCGCGTCGAGCGCCCCCGCGTGGCCGCGCTTCACGAGAGTCCTGAGCGAGTGTTTGGCCGCCCAGCGCGCCTCCTCGCTCCCTCGCTCCCACCAGCCCTTCGCGATCCCCGCCGCCAGGTCCTCGTGGTCCTTCGAGACGTCGTTCAGGTGGTTCGCCACCGACCTCCTCACGATCAGCTCGGGGTCCTCCACCAGCCGCTCGAGGATCTCGAGCGTGGGCGTCGGGTCCTTCACGAACGACCGCAGCCTGAGCCCCCACGGGAGCCTCGGGCGCGAACCCTCCGAGGCCAGGCGCCTGACCCTCCAGTCCTCGTCGCGCGACCACTCCTCCATGCGCGCCATCGCGCGCGCCTCGTAGCGCTGGATGAACGGGCGGATCGCGAACTCCGCGCTGAAGTGCTTCGTCATCCGCTCGAGCCCATCCAGAGAGACCTCGAGCTCGTCGAGACCCGCGATCGCCACGTAGTCCAGCAGCGGCATGTGCATGAACCCGCCCATGCCCTCCAGGCCGCCCCCATCGTCCGGGTCGCCCATCGACGCCAGCAGGACCTCGATCGCCTCGCCGAGGCCCTCGGGGAGGTGCTCCGCGAGCGCGCCCGCGATCTGGAGCGAGCGCGCCTTGAGCTCGAGCGCGTCGAGCCCGGCGGACGCGTCGCGAATGAACGCGGGCGCGTCGAAGTCGCCGTGAATGTTGGTGATTCGAGCGCTGAGTGCGCGCACCATCGCGTCGTCGAACGCGTCCTTGAAGCTCGTCACGGCGTCTCGACCTTCGGGTTCTGCGTCTGCCACTGGGCTACGCGCGCCACGGCGTTCGCCCGGATGTCCATGTAGAACAGCTCGTAGTCGAGCATGTGGTAGTTGCCCGACTGGGTCTCCATCGCGGGGTAGCCCGTGTCGGCGAGGTCGGGGACCCGGAGCGCCGGACCCTCACACCGCGCCGAGACCATCTTGGCGCGCGGGGCCTTCAGGCCCACGACGTCCACGCCCAGGAGGCCGTCGCTCATGAGCACGTCGACGAACGACATCGGGTTGCCCACGTTGTCGGGCTCGACCGCGCCCAGATGCGCGTCCTTCTTCGAGGGCTCGCTGTCGGCGCGCCACGTGATCGGGTTGGTGCACTGGCGCTTGGTGGCCAGCGGCACGGGCTTGGCCTCGCCGTCGATCCAGTAGACCATCGGGTCCGAGCCCTCGACCGCGGCGCCCTCGCGGTACGTGTCCCACGCGGCCACGCACATCGTCTGCGTGGGCTCCTCGCAGGGCTTCAGGTGCGAGTACGCGGTCCCGAAGCGCTTCATGGGGTGCCCGAAGCCGGGGATGTACGCCGCGACCAGGCGCCCTCGCAGCGCCGGGTCCGCGTCGACCCGCTCGAGCAGACGCATCGCGTGCATGCTCCCCTGGCTGTGGCCGGCGATGATGAACGGGCGATCGCCCGACTCGACGGTCAGGAAGTGCTCGAACGCGCGCTCGACGTCCCCGTACGCGACGTCGAACGACGCCGCGCGGTCCGTCCCCTCGTCGTAGAACGCGCCCAGCGTGGTCTGCCGGTAGCGCGGCGCGAAGATGCGGCAGCAGCCGTTGAAGGCGCTGGCGATCGAGGTCACGATCAGCTCGTCGGTCATCTCGCGTGACTTCGTGCCGTCCTCGAGCGTGTCGTTCCAGACCTCGCGGTCGAACCACGTCGTGGGGTGGACGAAGAACACGTCCGCGGGCGCCGTCGCCTGCGCGTCCGCCACGCCCGGCGGCGTGAAGTCCGCCTTCTCCTTTGTGTCGGGCCTGGCCGCCCACGCCGCTGACGTCGAGTAGTCGGGCGCGTTGGCGAGCTGGCCCGCGTCGAAGGCCTGGGTCGGCTTGAGGAAGCACGCCGGCGAGCACGCCGGGAGGACGCTCAGCGCCGCGAACATCAGCACGGTCCGCGCCCTTTTCGTCATCGTCATCGTCATCGTCTCAGCTCCTGTCATCGGCGGTCGCCTCGTCGGCGCGCAGCCCGTGAAGTCCGAGCAGCGCCCGGATGTAGTCGTCTCGTTCGGAGTCCGTGCCCACAGGCACGCCCGTCATCTCGTCGAAGCGCTCGTGCGCGATCGACATGTAGTGGATCGATGCCATCAGCGACGTCGCCGCCACCTTGCACCCATGGTCGGGTGCCTCGAGCCCGCGCCGCGCCGCGATCAGCGCCGCGAGCTCCGAGATCGCCAGCGTCGTCGCCCGCTCCAGCCGCCCCTTGAGCGTCAGGAACTGGAGCTGGAGCCGCGCGATCTTGTGAAAGTTCCGGTGGATGCGGCCCAGGAACATCGCCAGCTTCTCGAGCTTCGCCTCGACCGAGAGCTCGTCGCCCAGCTCCGCGTCGAACCACCGATCCAGGTCCGAGACCGCCGCCTGATCGAGCGCCTCGGCCATCAGGTTGTCCTTCCCCTTGAAGTAGTAGCTGATCGCGGAGAGGTTCACGCCCGCGCGCTCCACGAGCTCTGTCTCTTATACACATCTCCGAGCCC
>CAJXPN010000974.1 GCA_913058025.1 uncultured Myxococcales bacterium
TTTTCAAGCAGAAGACGGCATACGAGATTTCTGCCTGTCTCGTGGGCTCGGCGCGACGTAGCACGCGCGGGCCCAGCCAGCGACGTGGCTGTCCGCGAGCGCGACGACGAGGAGCTTGTCGGGTTTGTCCATCTCGGCGCGCACGCGCCGGGCGCAGTCGCGCGGGAGCTTGCAGGTCGAGCTCGCGATGAGCGAGGCGATCTCGTCGACGTGTGAGGCCTCGGCGATCTGGACGTCGAGCCGCGCGTGAGGCGAGGGCCCGTGAGGTAGCTGTAGTGCTCCAGCCATGGTGTCGCTCCAAACGGAAGGGACGGTGCGGGAGGTTCTTCGAAGGCGCCGTACACGACGCCCTACGGAGTGTGAACGTATTCAGTATGATCGTTTATGTCACGAAATAGAGAATTCTTTAGTCGAATCGCGATCATCGGGCGTTCATGTGAAACCGCGGGTGGTGTAAGAAGGGGGGCGACCGTCGGGAGGAGCCCGACGGGCCGAACGAACACGACGAGCAAAGAAGAGGAACCGATGGCCAAGATCGACATCCGAGACGACATCAAGTACCCGCTGGCGAAGGTCTACTCGACGTTCAGGGACGACCTGGCGAGGACGGCGGATTACCTGCCGAACATCGAGTCGATCGAAGTGGAGAAGCGCGAGCGCGTGGACGACGACACGATGGAGATCGTGAACGTGTGGAAGGCGAGCGGGACGGAGGTGCCCAAGCTGGCGTCGTCGTTCATCAAGCCTGAGATGCTCAAGTGGACGGACTACGCGACGTGGCACGACGGGGAGACGTACTGCGAGTGGAAGCTCGTGCTCGGGTTCCTGCCGGATGCGGTGAGCTGCTCGGGTTCGACGCGCTACACGGCCAAGGGCGACAAGACCCAGGTGCACATCTCGGGTGAGCTCAAGGTCGACGCGAGCAAGCTCGGCGTGCCGAGGTTGATGTCGGGCAAGATCTCGAAGGTCGTCGAGGAGTTCGTGGTCAAGATGGTGACTCCGAACCTGAAGGCGACGAACCGCGCCGTCGAGGAGCAGCTCGCCGCGGGCGAGTGAGCGCACGCGCAGGGTCCGAGTGAGTGAGGGCGCGCCCATCGTGGCGCGTCCTCTTTTGCGTTCAGGGCGCCGGTGAGATCTCACCGGCGGCGATCATGGCGCGGTAGCCGGTGAGGGCGTCCGCGAAGGATGGGGCCCAGCCGAGCTCGTCGCGCAGGCGCGCGCCACGGCAGCGGTACTCGGAGCGCCAGCGGGCAGCCGCGGACGCCGAGCGCTTCGCGACCTCCTCGACGGTGGTGGTAGGCGGCGGCTCGAGGCCGAGTTCGTCGACGAGGAGCGCGACCATGTCGGAGACGGTCTGAGGGGAGCCATCGGTGACGTCGAAGACGCGCGAGGCAGGAGCGGCGGCGCGGAGGATGGCGAACGTGGCCGAGACGATGTCGTCGACGTGTACGCGGTTGGTGACCTTCTCGGGACGCGCGACGGTGTAGACGCCTCGGCGCAGGTAGTCCGCGAGCGTACGGCCGGGGCCGTAGATGCCCACGAGGCGTGCGACATAGGAGCCAGAGAAGCCGTCGAGGTTGGCGAGGACGGCGTCCTCGATGTCGACGCGCATCTTGCCCAGGTCGGACATGGGCGAGCGCGTGGAGTTCTCGTCGATCCAGTCGCCGCCGTGGTCGCCGTAGACCGAGGTGGACGAGTAGTAGACGAAGCGTTCGGCGCCCGCGCTGCGGGCCGCGCGCATGGCGCGCGCGGCGGGCGCGACGTGCCTGTCAGGCTCGTAGGAGCGGAAGATCGTGGGGACGGAGTAGACGACGGCGCCGCCGGGGGCAGCGAGCGACGAGATGGCGTCGACGCCGCCCTCGAGCGCGTCCCAGCGTGCGGTGCGCGCGCCGAGCGAGGCGAGCGTGGCGAGCTTGTCGGTGTCTCTGGAGGTGACGCAGACGCGGACGCCCTGGCCGAGCGCGGCACGCGCGAGGCGCTCGCCGACGTATCCGGCGCCGAGGATGAGGAGGTCTTCGGACATGTATTCAGTTCTCCTTGAGGGGAGTGTTCGAGGGACGAGGGAGGAGATGTTCGAGGCGTGGTGCGGGTCTCGGGCGAGGTCGGAACTTTTTTCGACGCCGCGCGCACAATGGCGCGACGACCCCGCGACATAACCTGCACACAACGACGAGGTTCCGACAGGAGCTTCGTGGGTGCGGCCCTTCGAGAGGAGGGTCGCGCCCAACGTAGAAAGATGTGCCACGTAGGCAACACGACCCCGAGCGGGGAGCGTCGAGGACGCGCCGGAGCAACTCTCGAAGAGAGGCGCGCCGACGTGAGCGGGAGAGCTGCGTCCAGTGGACGCGCTCACGTGAGCAGGCAGCGAATGAACATGATGAAGAGCAGACACGACCGAACATCTGGAGAGAAGTGATGAAGAACATGATGAAGTATGCGGCGGGTGCGTTGGCGATTGGTATGGCGTTGGGTTCGAGCGCGTGTGTGGTGTTCGTGGACGACGAGCCGCCTCGCTGCGGCCCCTCCGAGGATCAGGAAGGACACGACGACCACGCCAACTGGGGCTGGGACGGCGAGGACGACGACTGTGACGGGAGCGAGTGGACGGACGCGAACAACGAGTTCGGCTGGAACAACGAGGGCGGGAGCAACAACGACGACGGCGACCGCTACGGCGGCGGCACCGGCGGCAGCAACGGCGACACCCC
>CAJXPN010000975.1 GCA_913058025.1 uncultured Myxococcales bacterium
ACGAGATTTCTGCCTGTCTCGTGGGCTCGGAGATGTGTATAAGAGACAGATAGTCTACACGCGCGCAGGCGCGCTCGAGACTATTCGGCACCACAGGTCAGTGGCCGTGGTCACCATGGTCGTGGTCGCCGTGGTCATGGTCCTTGGCGTCTCCAGCCTTGGCGCCACCGGCCTTGGCCGCGGCCTTGTGCTTGAGCTTCATGCCGCAGAGGCCACACTTGCCGTCTCCCTCGTCCATGCGCGCGTAGTGGACCGTGCCCATGTCGCAGTAGTAGGCGCCCTCGGGCATCTGGGCGATGTCGACGGCGGGGTCGAACTCCGAGCCTGCCTTGGTGACGGTGACCAGCGCGACGGCGCCGTTGGTGGCGCCCTTCTCGGGGGCCTTCTCGGCCGCCTTGGGCTTCGCGTCATCGGCCTTTGTGTCGCCAGCCTTGGCACCGTCTGCCTTGGCCGCGGGCTCCTCGGCGGGCGCGGCCTTCTTCTCGTCGCATCCGGTGAGGCCAAAGAACATGCACGCGGCCATCGTCATCAGGATCGTCTTCTTCATCGTCTTCTCTCTCTCTCATGGTCGGTGTGGACATGGACCACACATCGGGTCCGATGGTTTCGGGCGCAGCACGGTGTGTGCCAGCGGGGATCAGGTGGGCGTGAAGTCGGCGGGGTCGACGCCGAACTTCTCGAGCCGGTAGACCAGGACGTGGCGTGGGATGCGGAGGTAGCGGGCGGTCGCGGACTGGTTGCCCTCGAGCATGCGCAGGGTCGCGACGATGACGTCGCGCTCGAGCGCCATGAGGTCCAGGCCGTCCGGAGGCAGCGCGAAAGGCAGCTCGCCGGCGGGCGCCTCTCGAGGCGTCGACAGGAGCTCCTCGGGGACGTCCTCGAGCGTGATGCGGTCGGACTCGCGCAGCAGGACCATCCGCTCGACGACGTTGCGCAGCTCGCGCACGTTCCCGGGCCAGCCGTAGCGCATGAAGATCGGGTCGACCTCGTGGTCGATGGTCAGCGGGGCGCCGCGGCCGAGCTCACGGACGAAGTGGCGCATCAAGACGGGGATGTCCTCGGGGCGCTCGCGCAGGGGCGGCACGCGTATGGGCACGACGTGGAGGCGGTAGTAGAGGTCGCGGCGGAAGCGGCCCTCGTCCATCGCGAGCGCCATGTCCTGGTGGGTGGCGGTGAGGACGCGGACGTCGACGTGCTCGGGCTCGATCGAGCCGACCCGCTCGACGTAGCCGTCCTGGAGCACGCGCAGCAGCTTCGACTGGAGCGCGAAGGACATCTCGGCGATCTCGTCGAGGAAGAGCGTCCCGCCGTGGGCGACCGTGAACTTGCCGTCGGTGCGCGCGTTCGCGCCCGTGAACGCGCCCTTCTCGTAGCCGAAGAGGATCGACTCGAGCAGGTCCCTGGGGATCGCGGCGCAGTTGACGGCCACGAACGCGCGCTCGGCGCGGTCGCTGCGCCCGTGGATCGCGCGCGCGACGAGCTCCTTGCCCACCCCCGACTCCCCCAGGATCATCACCGGGGCGTCCGAGGAAGCGATCTTATCGACCGTGCGCATGACCTGATTCATCGAGGGCGACGACGCGATCATCGTGACCTCGCGGCGGCGCGTGTGGCCGCGGCGGTGGGCGAGCGCGCGCTCGAGCTCCTGGATGAGCGAGGTGGTGTTGACGGGCTTCTCGACGTAGTGGAACGCGCCGCGCCGCATCGCCTCGAGCGAGCGCTCGGCGCCGCCGTACGCGGTGAGCACGAGGACGACGGCGTCGGGGTCCAGGGACTTCACGTGGTCGAGGACCTCGAGCCCGCTCAGCCCTGGCATCCTCAGGTCCGTGAGGACGAGGTCGTGGCGGGTGGGGTCGTAGAGCGCGACGGCGCGGGCGCCGTCGGCGGCCTGCTCGACGGCGAAGCCGAAGTCCTCGAGGTTCATCGCGAGGACCTCGCGCAGGCTCTCGTCGTCCTCGACGAGCAGGATGCGCGCGGTGGGGTCGGTCATGTTCCGGGCTCCTGTCGTGGGAGGTAGAGCCAGACGGTGGTCTCACCGTCGGAGCGCCCGAGCTCCATGAAGCCCCCGTGCGCCTGGGCCATCCGGCTCGACAGGCTCAGGCCGAGCCCCGAGCCGGAGTCGCGCGTCGTGAAGAAGGGCTCGAAGACCTTCTCGTCGAGCTCCTCGGGGATGCCCATGCCGCGGTCTCGCACGCCGACGCCGTCGTGCATGCGCCCCGCGATCGTCCTCGACCCGGACACGTAGGTCACATCGAAGGGCGCCTCGCCGCGGAACTGGATCGCGTTGAGCGTGAGGTTGAGGAGGATCTGGCTGATCTGATCGCGGTCGGCCGAGAGCGTGACGCCCTCGACGGACGGGTCGATCGTGAACGCGCCCTGGTCCTCCTGGTGCCGGGTCAGCGTGACGATGTCCGAGACGAGCTCGCCCAGGTCGAACGCGCTCGGGTGGGGCGGGCTCGTGCGCGCGAACGCCAGGAAGTTCGACACGACGCGCTCGAGCCTCGAGATCTCCTTGAGCTGAATCTCGACGAGGCGGTGCTCGCGCGACTCCTTCGGGACGGCGCGCTCGAGCGCCTCGGCCGCGCCCATGATCGAGGCCAGCGGGTTTCGGATCTCGTGGGCGACCCCGGCGAGGAGCTCGCCCAACCCGCTGAGCTTCCCGGCGCGCACGAGCTCACGCTCGAGCTCGGCGCGATCGCGCAG
>CAJXPN010000976.1 GCA_913058025.1 uncultured Myxococcales bacterium
TACGAGATTTCTGCCTGTCTCGTGGGCTCGGAGATGTGTATAAGAGACAGGCTCGTAGTGGGGCGTGGCGCCGGCGACGGGGACGAAGGTGAACCAGAGCGGGGCGCGCCCGGTGGCGGCGATCGCGTCGCCGACCGCGGCCGTGACGTGGGCCTCCACGAGCAGCTCGCCCGCGAGGTTGAAGGACGCGCCGTACTTTCGCACGAACGAGAGCTTGGGGACCTTCCCGTGGAAGCCGCAGACCTCGAGCATATCGCCCAGGAAGTAGCGGTAGAGGCCCGCGGAGGTGCTCAGGACGATGTAGTAGCGCTGGCCGTCTACGAGCTCGTCGACGAGCCGCGTGGGCGCGCCCTGGAGCCTCGAGACGTCGCCCTCGGCGGCCTCGACGACGTCCTCGTCGATGAACTCGTAGACGTGCGCGGTGAGCGTGAGCGGGCCGCCGTTCTGTTCGTCGCCCATGGGCGCGGTGCACCAGCCCTCGGTGGCCGAGTAGACGGCGTCGAAGACGCGGACGTCGGGGCCGAGGCGGTCCTCGAGCTCGGGCACGTAGAGCGAGGCGGAGGCGGACTTCCAGCAGACCACGGCGGAGAGGTCGGGGAAGACCCCGCGGACCATCTCCTGGGGCGGCCCGGCGGCGGCGCGGCGCAGGCGCGCGGCGACCTCGGGGGCCGCGACGCGGTAGCGCGCGAAGAACGCGCGCTGGGCGTCGGTGAGCTCGAGGTGGTCGGGGAGGGTGCCGTGCTCGAGGTTGTCGGCGAGCTCGCCGGCGCGGGCCTCGAGCTCGCGCAGCAGCATGAGCAGGCCGACGGGGAAGATCCCGGCGATCACGGAGATCCGCTCCTGGAGGGCGATGTGGAGCGCGAGGTACCAGCGCGAGGGCAGGTGTTCGACCTCGATGAGCTCGTAGGGCCAGGCGTAGAGCGAGCGGATCTGCTCGGGCATCTCCGTGAAGTTGTAGCCCGAGATCGCGCCGAGCTCGATCCCGTCGGGCGTGCGCGAGTCGCATCGAGGCGCCACGAAGTAGAGCAGCTTGTGTCGGAACGCCGCGGGGCGTTGCCAGTAGATGTACCACATCGACACCATCACGCTGCGCTGGAAGTCCGCGCGGTAGGTGTCGTTGATGGGGATCCGCTTGGGCGCGCCGGTCGTCCCGGTGCTCGTCCCGTAGAACACTGGGTCCTCGACGGTGAGCACGCGCCGCTCGCCCGCGATCATCCTGTCGACCCAGGGCGCGAGCTCGTCGGACGAGATGAGCGGGACGCGCGCGCGGTAGGTGTCGAAGTCGTGGACCTGGGCGAAGCCGTGGGCGCGCCCGTAGTCGGTGTCGGCGTTGGCGCGGACGAGCTCGAGGAGGCGCCTGGTCTGGTAGGCGCGCGGGTCGCGCGCGGCGCGCATGTAGGCGAGCGCGGCCGGGGTGCGGGCGAGCTGGGCGAGCCGGTGCGCGATGCGGGTGGGGATGTGGGGCATGGCGTGTCTTCGAGGTGTGGATGAGCTTGGAGGCGGCGGGTCCGGGGGCGAGCGATGGGAGCTGACC
This sequence comes from uncultured Myxococcales bacterium, assembly GCA_913058025.1. Taxonomy (GTDB): domain Bacteria; phylum Myxococcota_A; class Bradymonadia; order Bradymonadales; family Bradymonadaceae; genus CAJXPN01. The sequence goes on from CAJXPN010000976.1 coordinate 1,535, forward strand.
TCTCACCAGACGTTGCCGAGGTGCGCGCCGCAGGACACGTCGATGGACGCGCCGTTGACGGGGGCGGAGGCGTCGGAGCACAGCCACGAGGCGACGTCGGCGACCTGCTCGTCGGTGGGCAGCCGGCGGCCGGGCGCGCGCTCGAGGAGCTTGGCGCGGGCGCCGGGGTAGGCGGCCTCGCGCTGGGCGAGGCGCTCGCCGTCGATGGCGCCCAGGACGAGGGTGTTGGCGGTGACGTGGTAGCGTGCGTACTCGATGGCGATGGAGCGGCCGAGGCTCTCGAGCGCGGCCTTGGAGAGGTCGTAGGCGGAGCCGCCGCGCGCGCCGAGGCGGCCGCCGAGGCTGCCGATGAGGACGACGCGGCCCCAGCGCCGCAGCATCATGTGCGGGAGCACCCCGCGGCAGATCGCGGCGGCGGCGTGGACGTTGACGTGGAGGAGCGCGTCGAGGTCGTCGCGGGTGACGGTGTGGAGCTTCTTGTACTCGAACATGGGGGAGGCGGCGTGGACGAAGAGGTCGAAGGCATCGGGGACGTCTCGGGCGACGGCGTCGGGGTCGGAGAGGTCGAGCGGGAGGACGTCGGCGCCGCCGCAGCGCTCGGCGGTCGTGGCGAGCGCGTCGGCGTCGCGGGCGACGAGCGTGCAGCGCGCGCCGCGCGCGGACAGCGCGACGGCGATGGCGCGGCCGACGCCGCGTGAGGCGCCGGTGACGAGCGCGGTCTTTCCGGTCAGCGGGGGCTGTGCGTGCGTCACTGGGACCTCTCGATGACGAACTCGAGGACGTCGCCGACGGTCTTGAGGCTCTTGTAGGCGTGGACGCCCTCTTCGATGCCGAAGGCGTGCTTGATGAAGAAGGTGAGGTCGACGAGGTCGAGCGAGTCCATGCCCAGGTGGGCGCGGAACTCGGCGTCTTGCGTGACGAGGTCCTCGGGGATCTCGAAGTTGAGGGTGATGATCTCTTTGAGTTGAGCCAAGATGTCGTCTCTCGTCATCGTCGCGCTCCGTCACATGTGGGTGATGTCATGGTTCCCGGTCTGATCTTCTTCGACGTCCTCGCGCTCGTGGTGGTCTCGAGCTTGTGGAGCGGCGCGGCGTACGCGGCGTGGTCGGTGTTGGGTCTGTCTCTTATACACATCTGACGCTGCCGACGATCTACTCTGTGTAGAT
>CAJXPN010000977.1 GCA_913058025.1 uncultured Myxococcales bacterium
CGAGATTTCTGCCTGTCTCGTGGGCTCGGAGATGTGTATAAGAGACAGGCCCCGCACAACACGAAAACGCCCTCTCGACGCTCCCGACCCACCACTACACACGCGAAAAAGCTCGTGTGGTTCGTGTGACCACCTTGTCCTACATCCACTCTTCTGGCATGTAGCCGGTCCGGCGCTCGAACAGCGTCGACGAGCCGACAGTCTCGTCGACACCGTTCGCGTGCCTGCACCACCACCTCTTCAGAAGAGAGATGCAGACATGAACCGTAAGCTCCTACTTCTCCTGGCAGTCTTCGCGGCCTCGGCCGCCCCGGCCATCGCGAACGCTCAGGTCATCGACCCCTTCGCGAACCGCTTCAGCGGGAACCACCCGGGCGACATCGAGCTCGTGGGCAACTCGATGCTCACGTGCACGGACGGCACGAACTCGTGCGCCGATGTTCGCGACGGGACGCTGTCCACGGGTGACGTCGCCAACAACAACGACCACGAGATGATCTACGTCGACGTCGACGTGGACCCGACGACGTTCAACTCGAGCTCGGCGCTCGCGGGGCTCCCCGCGGGCTCGCGCGTGCTCTGGGCCGGCCTCTACTGGGGCGGACGCACCGAGCAGGGCGTCGGCGGCGTCGCCGCGCCCGACCGCGCGCAGCGCGACCGCGTGCTGCTCCGCGGACCTGGAGGCATCGGCTACCAGAACGTGACCGCGACCGAGTGCAACGAGGCCGACCCCCACGGGACCGGCGGCGTGACCGGCGGCATCTACCAGTGCTTCGCCGAGGTCACCAACCAGCTCCCGAGCGCCCTCTCGGGCACGATCACCGTGGCAAACCTCCAGACCGGCACCGGCGCCAACCGCTTCGGCGGCTGGGGCGTCGTCATCGCCTACGAGGACCCCGCCCAGCAGCTGCGCAACCTCATCGTCTACGACGGCTTCGCGCGCGTGCTCAGCCAGGACACCGTCGGCTCGGTCACCATCTCGCTCAGCGGCTTCACGTCGCCGGCGACCGGTGACGTCGTCACCCGCGTGGGCGCCATCGCCTACGAGGGCGACCGCGGCGCAGACGGCGACTCCTTCCGCATCGACGGCACCCAGGTCAGCGGCAACAACTTCTTCGACGCCGGCATCACCGACCTGGGCGCCAACGTCACGAACCGCTCGCCCGCCTACGACAACAACCTCGGCTTCGACCTCAAGCGCGCCGAGCTCATCAACTTCCTGGCCAACGGCTCCTCGAGCGCCGAGCTCAAGCTCGACACCACGCTCGACCGCTACTTCCCAGGCGTCGTGACCTTCGCGACCGCGCTCCAGGCGCCCGAGCTCGTCGTCCTCAAGGACGCCAGCGACCTCAACGGCGACGACGTCGCCGTCGGTGACGAGCTCGAGTACGTCATCACCGTGCGCAACGACGGCGGCGACGGCGCCACTCTGACCTCGCTCACCGACGTGCTCCCCTCCGGCATCACCTACGTCGCGGGCAGCGGCTCCGTCGATGGGACGCCCGTCACCGACGCCGCAGGCGACGACGTCTACACCTACGACGCCAACTCCAGCTCCATCGAGGTCAACCTGGGCGCGGGCGCCACCGCCTCCGCTGGCGGCTACATCGGCCCCAACGCGCAGACGACCGTGCGCTTCCGCGTGACCATCGACGAGGACCTCTCCGAGGGCGACCGCATCTCGAACCAGGCCGCCGTCCAGTACGTCACCGAGACCCTCCAGATCCCCGACACCAAGATCTCCGACGGCGACCTCGGCTCGCTCGGCGCCAACCCGACGATCACGATCATCGAGTCCGCCCCCAAGTTCGTCCTCATCGACGCGCCCGCCGACGGCGCCTCGATCCTCGAGCGCCGCCCCACCCTGCGCGGCACCGCCTCGCCCAACGCCACCCTCGAGCTCGACGTCGACGGCCAGACCGTCACCGTCACCGCCGACGCCAACGGCGACTGGTCCTACACCCCCACGGCGGACCTGCCGCTGGGCGCGAACACCGTGACCGCCACCGTCGTCGGCACCTCGGCCACCGACTCCCACACGTTCACGATCGTCGAGGAGGGCGTCGAGATCACCGCCCCCACGCCGGGCACCGTCACCGACGACACCACCCCGACCGTCACCGGCAAGGCCACGCCGAACTCGACCGTCGAGGTCACGCTCGATGGCCAGACCGTCACCGTCACGGCCGACGCCGACGGCGACTGGTCCTACACCCCCGCGGCCCCGCTGGCCGCCGGCCCCTACACCGCCACCGCGAGCATCCCGGGCACCGGCGCCACCGACTCCACGACCTTCACCGTCACCACCGACCGCGTCGCGATCACCTCGCCCGCCCCCGGTGAGACCACCAGCGCGCGCCCGACCATCACGGGCACCGCGCCTCCGGGCGCCACCGTCGACCTCGAGGTCGGCGACGAAACCGTCAGCCTGACCGCCGACGCCAACGGCGACTGGTCCTACACGCCGACCCAGGACCTGACCGACGGCCCCAACACCGCCACGGCCACCCAGGGCAGCGCCTCCTCCACCGTCACCTTCAACGTCGACGCAGACGGCGGCGGCGGCGGCGACGCGACCCCCGAGGTCGAGCTCCTCACGCCCACCGACGGCGGCGACCTCGACAACCCCCCGCGCTTCTCGGGCACCGCGACCCCCGGCGCCGAGGTCGTGATCACCGTCGACGGTGAGGAGATCGGG
>CAJXPN010000978.1 GCA_913058025.1 uncultured Myxococcales bacterium
CGGCATACGAGATTTCTGCCTGTCTCGTGGACTCGGAGATGTGTATAAGAGACAGGGGTTACGCGCAGAACGAGTGCCCGGGTTGGGGGAGCTGGGACAGCGCGAACGGAGGATGCCTCCAGATGATGTGGGACGAGGGGCCGGGCGAGCCGTTCATCGAGCACGGGCACTACCTGAACATGACGAGCCCTGGTCACACGATGGTGGCGTGCGGCGAGGGTGATGGCTGGTTCGTGCAGAACTTCAAGTGAGAGGCGGCGAGACGTGGCGAACAAGAAGCCGTTCGAATCGGATCTGGCCTCCGCGGAGGGCGCGCGGCTGCGCGCGCTGTTGGAGCGCCCGGAGCTGCTGAGCGCGATGCTGGACGCGGTGTACGTGGGGAAGACGCCAGCGCAGGCGATCTCGGCGATCGTGTCGTTGGAGCTGGGCGACTGGGCGCAGCAGCACAGGAGCAGGCAGCTCATGGGGCACGTCGCGCACGACGTGCTCTCGGCGCACTGTGAGGATCGCGGCGTCGCGGGGCGCGTGAAGCACCCGGAGGTGCTGACGTCGGGGCGCACGTACTGGCTCAAGCCCGCGGCCGTGCTCACGCGCGTCCTGCTCAAGGCGGGGCTGCGGGATCGGCCGGTGCGCGCGTCGTGGGAGGGGGTCGAGAGGTTGCTGGTCGCCTACGGCGCGCGTCGGAAGGAAGAGGACCGCGCCGCGTACACGAACGGCGCGGCGTTGCGCGCGGCGTGGAGGGCCGAGCAGCCCGGGCGAGGGTGGGTGGCGAGCGATCTGGGGGACGAGGTCGAGTTCGCGGCGGCGCCGCGGGCGTTGGCGGAGAGCGTGGGCCGCGCGACGCGCGCTGGCGAGCGGTGGCGGTGGGAGGAGCTGACGGCGCGCGCCCGGAGGGAGGGCGTGCTGGCGAGCGTGGAGGAGGTGCGCCGTGAGGCGCTCAACGGAGGGCTGGAGGGAGGCTGGGTGGTCGTCGCGCACGAGGCGACGTCGGTGACGTTCGAGGCGCCGGACGCCTGCGCGCGTCAAGACTGACACGCGACGCGTGGGCCGCGATCAATCCTCGTGTCCTTCACAAGACTCCTGGTCCGTGCCCTCACCTTGTCCCTTCTTGCCATGTCCCTTGCCGCGCTTCTCGTGGTGCGCGGCGCCCTGGGCCCGCGCGTCTTCGTACCGCCCGGGGGTCAGGACTCCAGGCGTGTAGGTTCCGCCCTCGGACTCGATCGCGGAGACGAAGCCGTCGAGGTGGTTGTAGGAGGCGCGGCGAAGGTTGGTGTAGACGCGGCTGATGTCTTCCGGAGGGTCGGCGGCGAGGCCGGCGTCGAGATCTCGGATGTCGGTCTCCTCGATTAGGGCGCCGACCTCGTACGCGGCGAGCCTCGAGCTCTGCCCGCGAGCGACCAGCTTCACGTACATGGTCTGGAGCGCCTCGTTCTCGAACTCCCCTGGAGGCAAGGACGCCGCGTCGGTGGGGAGGCCGCGCGCCTTCAGGAGGCCTGAGACCGCGTCCATGTGGCGCCCTTCGGAGCGCGGGATGTTGGTGAAGGTGCGGTGCTCCCAGCGTTCGCCGAGCGCGTTGTGGACGTCTCGAGCGAGCTTCTCCTCCTCGAGCATGAACAGGAGGTGCTCGGGGGATGTGGGGTCGAGCTGCGTGGAGGGCGTGTCGGGCTCCGACGCGACGGCGAGCTCCTGGGTGGCGTTCGCCGCGGGCTCGCCGGCCGTGGAGGCGGACTCGCTCGTCGTCTTGCACGCGGCAGCGCTCATGAGGGCGGCGGTGAGGATCGTGAGCGTCATCTTATGCATCGTGGACCTCTTTGGTGAAGGGGCGACCAGGCGGCGCCCGGTGACTCCCGATGTTCACTTTGCAGATAGCGGGCCAAGGTCATGGCCGCCGACATCTCCCACGATGCGCGGTGTTCCAGGCGGCACGTTGCACGTAGTTGCACCCGAGAAGAAACACACTGAGACATGAGCAACGCGTTGACGCGAGGCGCGCAGCCATTGGGCTCGAGGACGCCGTGGGCGTGAGACGTGGGCGGCGCAGCGTTCTCACGGCTTCACGCAAGCGCGCTCGGGCCGTGTGCTCAGGAGGGGTCGTCGTAGGAGGTCGCGTCGGAGCCCAGCGCGGCGCGCATGCTCGCGCGGATGAGGCCGCGGCCAGCGCTCTCGAGCAGCGGCGCGGCGCCGGGGATGGCGCGCGCGACGGGTGAGATGAGCGAGATGGGGCCGGAGGCGGCGGCGGCGGCGGCGCCCCAGACGGGCGGGCGCTCGAGGTCCATCATCTCGGCGAGGTCGGGGCCGAGCGTACGCCAGGCGGAGGCGTGGAGGGCGCGGCGAGGGAGGAAGAAGGGGGGCTTGGCGGACATGGATGAGAGGAGGTCGCTGGCGAGGCCCTGGGCGACGGGGTCCGCGGCGTACTGGCGACGCGTGATGGAGGCGTAGAGCTCCTGCTCCTCGGCGCGGTCGCGGGTGAGGAGGTCCTCGTGGATGCCCATGAGGAGGCCGACCCAGCGCCAGGTGAGGTGGTTGGCGTCGCGCTCCTCGTCGGACATACGGACGCCGAGCGCGCTGGAGGAGCGGCGGTAGACGAGGCTGAAGAGCGTGAGCGTGAGGGCGTAGTCTTCCTGGTTGATGGGGACGCCCCATGAGGCCTGTCTCTTATACACATCTCCGAGCCCACGAGACAGGCAGAAATCTCG
>CAJXPN010000979.1 GCA_913058025.1 uncultured Myxococcales bacterium
CACCGAGCTCCCGGGCATGGTCGAGAGGTCGATGTCTGGCGAGCTCGACCTCGACCCGTTCATCACCCACACGCTCCCGCTCGAGAGGATCAACGAAGCCTTCGACCTCATGCACGAGGGCAAGTCCATCCGCACCGTCATCCACTTCGGGGACTCATGAGCACGCCAGAACGCATCGAATCGAAGGCCTGCTTCGGCGGCCGCCAGGAGGTCTGGGCGCACCGCTCCGAGGCGCTCGGCTGCGACATGCGCGTCGCCGTGTTCCTCCCTTCGCGCACCCAGTCCGAGCCGTGCCCGGTCCTGTACTGGCTCAGCGGGCTGACGTGCACGGACCAGAACTTCACGACCAAGGCTGGCGCGCAGCGCTACGCCGAGGAGCACGGGCTGATCCTCGTGGCGCCCGACACGAGCCCTCGCGGCGACGACGTGGCCGACGACGCCGCCTACGATCTGGGCAAGGGCGCCGGCTTCTACGTCAACGCCACGCAGGAGCCCTGGGCGAGCCACTATCGGATGTACGACTACGTCGTCGACGAGCTCCCGGCGCTCGTCGAGGCGCAGTTCCCGGCGACCGACGCCCGCTCGATCTTCGGGCACTCGATGGGCGGCCACGGCGCGCTCGTCGTGGCGTTGCGCAACCCGGGCCGCTACCGCAGCGTGTCCGCGTTCGCGCCGATCGTCGCGCCGTCCCGGGTCCCCTGGGGTGAGAAGGCGCTGGGCGCCTACCTCGGCGACGACGCGAGCGCGTGGGCCGAGTGGGACACCTGCCTGCTCATCCCCGGCGCCACCGAGCGGCTCCACCTGCTCATCGACCAGGGCGACGCCGACGGCTTCCTCGCCGATCAGCTCGCGCCCGAGCTCCTCACCGAGGTCTGCGCCGCCCACGGGCACCCGATCACGCTGCGCATGCAGCCCGGCTACGACCACTCCTACTACTTCATCGCGACCTTCGTAGGTGAGCACATCGCCCACCACGCCGAGGCGCTCCGAGGCTAGCCCGCCATGAAGATCCTCTTCCTCGGGAACAGCTTCACCCACCGCGGGCCCGTGCCGATGCTGTTGCATCGGCTCGCGGCGCGCGGCGGTCGGAGCGTCCAGGCGTACGCCGTCGCGCCCGAGGCCGCGTCGTTGCGCGACCACCTCATGAGCGACCAGGTCGAGCACGCGATGCGCTTCGGCGGGTGGGACGCGCTCATCCTCCAGGGGCAGAGCGTGCGGCCCACGTCACGGCTAGGGGACCCCGAGGCGTTCGCCGCGGACGCCGCCGAGCTCGCGGCGCTGTGTTTGGACCACAGCCCGTCCGCCGCCATCTGGCTCGTCCAGACGTGGGCCAGACACATCGACCACATGAACTGGCTCCAGGACTCCACCTCGCGCTTCTACCCCTACTACTTCATCCAACCCCGCGAGATGCTCGACGAGCTCCGCGCCTCCACGCACGCCGCCGCCCTCGGCATCCGCGCCGCGCATCCCGGCGCGTCCGTGGACGTCCTCGCCCTGGGCGACGCCTGGCGAGATTACGCCTCACGCGCTGGCGCCGTGCGCCTCCACGACACGGACTGCATCCACGCCAACCCGCAGGGGCAGTGGCTGTGCGCGGCGCTGTGGCACCGGGTCTTGCTCGGGGCGTTGCCCGCGGGTTGGGCCGAGGGCTCCGTGGACGAAGGCGTGTGGGCGTTCTGTGAGGGGTGGGCGCATCTTGGGGCCTGAGCGGGCGCCGCGAGGCGCTCGCACCACTCAGGTCGCCGCGCGCAGCACGCGGCGGCGCAGCGGCTCGGGGAGCGAGCGGCCGAAGGCCATGAGCGCGACGATGCGCTTTGGGAACATGTGGTGGGGCTTGCCGGCCTCCATCGCGCCGATCATCTCTCGGACGGCGCGGTCGGCGGTGATGACCAGCGCCTTGGACGGGATCTGGCTCGGGTCGAGCCCCGGCGTATACGTGAACCCAGGGTAGAGCCCCACGAACGTGATCCCGCTGTCGGCGAGCTCGACGCGCGCGCTGTCGAAGAGGATGCGACCGGCGGCCTTGGCGGCGCTGTAGGGCCCCGACTTCGGGAGCCCGACGTAGCCCGCCGGGGAGCCGGTGTAGGCGATCGTGGTGTCGCGGTCCTTCATGTGGGGGATGAGCGGCATCAGGAAGTTGACGAAGGTGTCGTAGTTTCGCCGCATGATCTCGGTGACGCGGTCGATGGGCGTGGAGTCCATGGGGGAGGGGTCGCCCCCGCCCGCGTTGAGCAGCGCGACGTCGATCGGCCCGAACGCCTCGAGCCCGGCGTCGATGACGGCCTGGACGGCGTCCTTGTCGGTCGCGTCCGCGGTCACGACCACGCACTCGCTGCCCGAGGCGCGCACGATCTCGGCGACCTCCTCGAGCAGCGGCAGGCGCCGCGCCGTCAGGATCAGCCTGTTCCCGCGCCTCCCGAGCGCCTCGGCGACGCCTCGTCCCAGCCCCGACGACGCCCCCGTGATCAGTATCGTCTTGTTCGTCAGCTTCATGCCGTACTCCTTCCGTGTGTGTCTACGCGGTGAACGGTGACGGGCGGGCGTGGACAAGTCAAAGCGGGATGGTTGGTTCGCGGACGTGAAGAGGGCTGGTGGCTCGCGGGTTTGAAGAGGACTGGGGGTGGGACTGCGACACGGTCCCCCAGCGGCCGTTCGCTCCCGCTCACTCCGCGGTCCCCTCGCAGGG
>CAJXPN010000980.1 GCA_913058025.1 uncultured Myxococcales bacterium
GAGACAGCCTCATGGGGCTGCCCCGCGACACCGCGATCACGCTCGCGGCGCAGACGCTGGCCGGCGCGGCCGCGCTCGCGCTGTCTGGCGAGGCCCACACCGCCGAGCTCAAGGATCGCGTGGCCAGCCCAGCCGGCACCACGATCGCGGCGCTGCGCGAACTCGAGCGCGCCGGCTTTCGAAACGCGCTCATCTCGGCCGTCGAGGCCGCGGCCACGAGGTCGCGCGAGCTCGGCGTCGCCATGAGGCAGGGCGCCGACGAAGACACCGGCGCGGGCTGAGCCCGCGACACCACTTTCAGTGCGAAGCACACAAACCGCGCCCGCTCGAAGCGGGCGCACGTCAACGAGGCCACGGAGGGCCAACGACATGAAATACAGCACCGACGACATCGTTCAGCAGAGCTTCGAGCGCCGCTTCCGCGGCTACGACGCAGACCAGGTCCACGAGTTCCTCGAGGTCCTCGCCCGCGAGTGGGAGATCATGACCGAGGAGGTCCTCGACCTCCAGACCGAGGTCGCCGACCTCTCCGCCGAGTGCAAGGAGCTGCGCGCCCGCGAGCGCGGCCTGCTCGACGCGCTCAACACCGCGCGCGAGGTCTCCGACGAGATCATCGCGCGCGCCGAGGCCCGCGCAGAGCGCATGATCCTCGACGCGACCACCCGCGCCGACGAGATCGTCGCCGCCGGCGAGCGGGAGCAGGCGCTCCTCATCAACAAGAACCAGGAGCTCCAGCGCCAGCGCGGTCGCCTCGACCGCGATCTCCGCGGCGTCCTCTCCGAGCACCTGCGCGTCCTCGGTGAGATGGGCGCCGAGGCCGAGCCCGAGCAGGCCCCCGAAGACGACTACGTCATCGAGGAGGTCGCCCAGGTCGCCTCCGACATCGAAGACGCGGGCCCCACCATCCACCGCCGCCCCCGCCAGACCTCGCCCCCTGCCGCTCCGACCTCGACCCGTCACGTCATCGATGAGATCGGCGAGACGCGCGTCATGGAGGTAGGCGAGACGATGCTCGGGATGACCTGATCCAGAGGGAGCGCTTGCCTTTCCATGCGAGCGCATACATTTCCTCTCGTACACACCGGAATGCACTGTCTTCACGGCAGGTTGGCAAGGCACCGGGTCACGTATGGGAGCGACGATGCGACACCACCTCAAGATGCTCTGGCTCGCCCTCGCGATGACGCTCACGCTCACGTGGGCGTCCTCGACGGCTCTGGCCGCGCCCCCCTCTGACGTGGTCACCCGCTCGGGCGCTGGCGGCGCGATCACGCTCAATTACCCGGAGCGCTTCGCCCCAGCCGCCAAGGAGATCGAGCAGCGCGCCCGGATCGCGCTCCCGGTCCTCGCCAGCCGCCTCGGCGTCGAGGGCTTCCCCGTCATCGACGTGTGGCTCGTCTCCGACCTCGACGACTACTTCGAGTGGAACGGCATCCCGTCTCGCGCCCCGGAGTGGGCCGTGGGCCTCTCGCTCACGGATCGACACACGGTGCTCGTGCGCCACGGCCTCGGACCCAACCGCGCGCCCGTCGACATCGAGAAGACCTTCGACCACGAGCTCGCCCACGTCGCCATCGACGTCGCCCGAGCCGGGCACCACGTCCCGCTCTGGCTCAACGAGGGCTTCGCGAGCTGGTCCGCCAAGGAGTGGACGCTCGAGCGCAGCGAGCTCGTCGCGCGCTCTGCGGCCTCCAGTCAACTCATCGCGCTCGAGAACCTCGAGAGCCAGTTCCCCCCTCACCACGCGACCACCTCGCTCGCCTACGCCCAGTCGCATCACCTCGTGAACGCGCTCGCCCAGGAGTACGGCAACGACGTCTTCGCCCGCATCCTCACGTACGTCCGCGCCGGTGAGACGTTCTCGGTCGCGTTCTCACTCACGACCGAGGACGACCTCGGCCGCGTCGAACGCCGCTGGCGCACCGAGCTCGCCGACGGGTCGTCCTCCCTGAGCAACCTCGCCAACGGAGAGATGTTCTTTTTTGGCGCGTCGATCCTCTTCGTTATAGCGTGGGCAGTGAGAAGACGACGATCCCGTAAGAAGTTCGAGCATCTGGACGACGACCTTGAGGGTTGGGATTACGATCCAGATGAGTATAGTGTGCCCGGGTACCCGTAGCGCATCAGCCTGACGGGACCCCAGAACATACGCCGTACCTCATGTGACCAAGGATGGTCCGCGGGGCGGCGACGAGGCCATGACGGCCACGTTCTTCGAGGAGCTAAGGATGGCGAACCCCACGCACACAGACACGCACGATCTCCATGACCCCGCCCTGAACGCCGCGCGCGCCGCGTCGTTCAGGCCGCCGCGTCTGGCTGACACCGACCCCGCGTCGTTGATCGCGCGCACACCCGAATCACGTCACGCTTCCTTCCGCCCGAGCGAGGACGTCGCGCGTCGCCTCGACGCCGCCCGCGGGTTGCTCGGCTCCATCGAGTCCGACCTCTCCATGCGCTGCGCCACGCCCGCGCTCGCGCGCTCATGGCAGCTCGCCGAGGTCAACGCCCGCGCCGCCATGGAGCGCTACGACGAGGCCGCGCTCGCCCTCCACCGGCTCACCGACGCCCACGCCGACACGCCCGCCGCCTGGCGCGCCGCGCGCCGCGTCTGGCGCAAGCTCGAGGACTCCGAGGCCTGTCTCTTATACACATCTCCGAGCCCACGAGACAGGCAGAAATCTCG
>CAJXPN010000981.1 GCA_913058025.1 uncultured Myxococcales bacterium
CGAAGCGCGGGGGGCGCCAAGCGCGCAGCGCGGCGGCGGGGGCTACCGCCCCGAAACACACTCCACGCCAAACCGAACGCCCGCAAACCCCAAACCACACTCCACGCCCATACCGAGCGCTCCAAAACCCAAGGTGATCGCATCCCGTGAGGTGACGCCGTTGGTTTTTTGAACCCGCGTTGATTATATGTGTGTGCCTCGCGTCTCAACGACGCGAAGCGACCCATATGATTTGAATGACTCAAGATTCGAGGCCCCCGATATGACCAAGAGACGCTGTGTGTGGCTGTGTGCGATGGCGATGACGTTCGTGGCGTGTGGGGACGCGTCGCAGGACGACCCTGGGCGTGACGGCCCCACGGGCGGCAAGGGGGACATCATCGGCGAGGACGATCGCAGGGACGAGTTCTCGGGGGACGTCTCGGAGAAGCTGCGCGAGCTGGCGATGGCGACGGCGATGGTGATCGAGCGGCCGAGCCTGAGCGAGCCCGACGGTGGGAAGATCACGCTGGCGAGCCAGCCGCTCGGGGAGGCGTACATGATGTGCCCGGACGAGCGCTTCGAGGCGCAGCCGTCGACGGGGATGTGCTCGGCGTGGTTGGTCGCGCCGGACGTCATGGTCACCAACGGCCACTGCGTGACGAGCCAGGCGGACTGCGAGCAGAAGTCGTTCGTGTTCGACTACGCGATCACGGCCGAGGGAGAGGACCCGAACGTGGTCGGCGAGGACAAGGTCGTCGCGTGCGAGCGGGTGCTCGCGTGGGACAACTCGTCGTTCTGCGACGTGGACTTCGCGGTGATCAAGCTCGAGCGTGAGGTCACCGACCGTAAGCCGGTGAGGGTGCGCGGGCCGGAGGAGGAGCTCGCGGGGGACGACCTCGTGATCATCGGCCACCCGTTCGGGCTGCCGCGCAAGTACGCGCTCAACGGCGACGTGATCAAGCAGGGGGACAACGGCTTCATCACCACGCACGACATCTTCGGCGGGAACTCGGGCTCGGCGATCTTCGACGCGGAGTCGGGCGCGGTGCAGGGCTTGATCGCCTGCGGCGGGAGCAACCTGACCTGGGAGAGCTGGGAGGGAGACTGGGAGCTCGAGCGCAAGACCGGCAAGGACTGCGCGGAGACCTGCGACGGCGCGGGCGAGTACTTCGACGGCTCGGTCGAGCCGGCGTCGCTGTGTGAGCAGGGTGGCGTCAGGCGCCGCTGCGTGTGCGACGGCGAGCAGCTCGTCTGGGAGCAGCGCGAGTGCCTCGGGTTCGAGGTCGACTCGGACGGCCAGTGCTCCAGAGAGGCGCAGACCGACGCGTTCACATGCGAGACCGCGCCGTGGCTGTGCGCGACGCCGTACGCCCAGCACACCAACATCTTCGCGATGTTCGTCGACGAGTGGACCGTGCAGACCTCGAAGGACCCCGTCGAGCTGCCGGCCACGGGCGAGGCCGTCACGACCACGCTCGACGCCGACCTCGAGGGCGCGCTCCAGGCGACCACGATCTACCTGAACATCACGGACGCGACCGAGCGGCCCGCGGACCCGTTCACGGCGACGCTGGACCTGTCGATCAGGCTCGTGAAGGAGACCGAGGAGGGAGAGCTCGCGGTGGACCTCGTGCTCGACCAGGTCGCCTACGACGGCACGTCGTTCGGCCTCGGCGCGAACGAGCACTCGGACACGCAGGCGTTCATGGTGCCGTTCATCGTGAACGAGCTCTTCGGCGAGCAGGCTGGCGGGACGTACAGGCTCGAGATCACGAACACGGGCGCGGACGCGTACACGCTCGAGGGCTGGACGCTGGCGACGATCACCAAGGCCTCGGCTGACGACGTGATCTTCACCACCCCGTGCGTGGGCGAGTGCGAGTCCCCTTATCAGGACTGGCCCGACGACCTGCACGAGCCCTTCGAGGGGCGCGGCGTGGAGGTCGACTTCGACGGCGTCGAGGGCACGCTCGACGACGAGTGGGGCGTGGAGGTCTTCGACCCGCGCGGAGAGGGCTACGAGGTCTACAAGACGCGCAAGAGCCAGACGATGGCGATGACGCGAGGCGAGTTCGCGATCACGCGTGAGTTCGGCGAGGACATCGGCTCCAGGGACCTCACGGTCGACTACCGCTACGACGGAGACGGCTGGTTCCAGATCTGGGCCGACGGGCAGATCCTGTACACGGAGAACGCGTTCTCGCAGCAGGCCGTGACGGTGGCGTTGCCCGCGAGCGCGCGCGCGGTCAAGTTCGTGCTCGGCGCGACCGACGGCTCACGCGACCACGAGCTCACGCTCTACGACATGGTGCTCTCGGCGCCGAGCCAGTCGGTCGAGCAGATCGAGCCGGATCAGGGCTCGTGCGGCGACGGCGAGGCCCAGTACACAGACGCGAACCTGGAGGCGTTCTGCCTCCAGATCGACTGCGCCGCGACCGAGGACTGCGCGGAGGGCCACGAGTGCGTCTTCGACGAGGCCCAGGGCATCAACCTGTGCTTCCAGGCGTGCGCCGAGGAGACCGATTGCGCCGACGGTCGCGCGTGCGCGCCGCTGGACGACGGCTCTGGCGCCTGCGGCTGGCGCTGAGTCAGCGTCGGATCGAACGAGAAGAGCCTGCACCTCACGGTGCAGGCTCTTCTCGTTCGATCCGACGCCTGTCTCTTATACACATCTGACGCTGCCGACGATCTACTCTGTGTAGA
>CAJXPN010000982.1 GCA_913058025.1 uncultured Myxococcales bacterium
TCTACACAGAGTAGATCGTCGGCAGCGTCAGATGTGTATAAGAGACAGCTCCTGCGGCGCCTTGAACGCGGCTCGCCGCACCACGCTCACGGTGGCGTCGTTCATCGCCGCGACGTTGCTCACGTCGCGCACCGCCGACGCGCAGGATCGGTTCGCCGTCCAGATCGACCTGGGCCAGAGCGCGGGGTTGACCGCGTACAACCGCAACGTCGTGTACGTCGAGGAGTCGAACCAGGCGGACACGGACCCGGAGGTCGAGGGCAAGCCGCTCTACCAGCCCTACCTCGCTGACGAGAGCGCGAACCTGGGGGCTCTGTTCGGATTGAGCCTGATCGTCGACGACATCGAGTTCGGCGTGACCGCGCGCTGGCTCGAGCGGGACGCCGTCACGCTTCACCACTCGGGCGACCAGCTCCTGCCCAGGCGCCGTGAGCGCCCGGACGGCACGTTCGACGACTCGGGCGTCACCTACACGGAGCTCGACCAGGACCGCCTCACGCAGGTGTCGACGCGTGGGCGAGGTTCGCTGTTCGTGGGGGAACTCTACGGCTCCTACCGGACTCCGATTCCGTTCACGACGATCGGTAGGTTCAGCGGCTATGCGCCGCTGGGCGCCGGCGTGGCGTTGATGAACGTCCAGGAACCGAACCGACCCCTGGCGGTGGCGCTCCAGGCACACGCGGGCCTCGGCGCGATGTACCAGTTCAGCGACTCGCTCGCGCTGTCGGCGGTGGGGAAGATGTATGGGTTGGCGTCGTTCGAGTACACGAACTCTTCAGACGCGGCGAGGCGAGCGGTCGAGGCTGGCGCGGGGACGGCGGACGCGCTCTTCTCGACGATGGTCTCGGCAGCCGCACACATAAGCCTCGTTTTCATCGTCCGATGAACGCGCTTCAGCCCAGGATGACCGGCGCCTTCGGAGAGTAGAGCTGCTCGACGAGGCCCTCGTTTGCGCGAACGACCGCGTTTCGCCGGACCTTGAGCGTGGGCGTGAGCCCTCCCCCCTCCACGCTGAGCTTGCTCGTGAGCAGCGCCACGCGCCTCACCCGCTCGAAGCTCGCGAGCCCCGCGTTCACAAACTCCAGGTGCGCATGCAGCGCGGCCCTCGTCTCGGCGGCGGCCACGTCGATGCTCTCACCCGCGACCGTGAGCAGCGCGACGAGGTAGCCTCGCCTGTCGCCCACCACGACCGCGTGTTCGATCAGCGGAGACCGCTCGAGCGCGCGCTCGATGATCACGGGGGCGATGTTCTTACCCCCGGAGGTCACGATGAGGTCCTTCTTGCGCCCGGTGATGTGGAGGAAGCCGTCGGTGTCGAACCTCCCGAGGTCTCCGGTGCGGAGCCAGGGTCCGTCGAAGAGCTCGGTGTCGTCGCCGCCTCTGTATCCGGCGGTCACCATCTCACCCTGGACGTAGATCTCACCGTCCTCCGCGACGGTCACGTCCACCCCGGGGAGCGGCCTCCCGACCGTCCCGAAGCGGTACGCGTCCGGCGTGTTGAAGGACGCCGCGGCGCAGGTCTCGGTCAACCCCCACCCCTCGAGCGTGAGCAGGCCCAGCGCGTGCAACCTCGAGGCGGTGCTCGCCCCGAGCGGAGCTCCGCCGCTGATGAAGTAGCGAAGGCGGCCGCCTACGAGCTGGCGAACGGGCACACGGAGCGCGGGCTCGACCACGCGCGCGAGCATATCGTGGCGCCAGGAGCGGCGCCCCGCACGGCGCGACGACGCCTCCTCGTCTGCCCAGGACGCGAGCCGACCCAGCGCGCGCTGCATGCCCGGCGCCGACGCCGCGCTGCGCGCGTCGATCCCATCGAGCATGCGCTCGAAGATGTAGGGGACTCCGCAGAAGACCGTCGGGCGCACGTCCACGAGGTCCCCGAGCAAACTCTCCATCCCTTCACCGAACGCGATGATCATCCCGGTCGGGATGCTCGCGTAGAACGCGACGCGCGCGAAGATGTGGGCGAGCGGGAGGGAAAGGAGCTGGACGTCGTCGCTGCCGAAGAGTTCCAGCCGCGCGATCGCCTCGAGCTCCGCGCAGACGTTCGCGTGCGTCAACTCCACGCCGCGGGGGACCCCCGTGGCGCCCGATGTGTAGACGATCGTGGCGAGTTGAGAAGGTGCGATGGCGGCGCGCCGACGCGCGACGAGCATCGAGTCCGACGAGAGCGCCGCGCGCCCGGCGTCGTCGAACGCGTCGAGCGTGAGTACATCCCGAGCGATCTGCTCGACCGTGACGCGTCGAGGCTGAGATTCGGTTCGGTCGACGCCGACGCTGTCGAAGCAGACCACGTGCTCGAACAGGTCGAGCGGGAGGCAATCGAGTTCGAGCGGCCCCTCGACGAACGCGACGCGGGCGTCCGCGTCCTCGATGAGTTCACGAGCGCGCTCGGGGGTCGTGGCCACGAAGACGGGGACGGTGACCGCGCCACACATCAGCACGGCCATGTCCGCGAGCGCCCACTCGATGCGGGTGCGTGACACGAGCGCGACGCGGTCGCCCGGCCCGACGCCGACCTGAATGAGCGCGGCGGCGAGCCGCTCGCTCTGTTGCCACCACGACGACCACGACGTGGAGCGTCGGGCGCCGCCGACGCGTGAGGTCAGAGCAGCGCGAGCGCCGGATCGTTGGACCCGACGCTCGAACATCTCGATGAGCGTGTGACCGGAGCTCACT
>CAJXPN010000983.1 GCA_913058025.1 uncultured Myxococcales bacterium
TTCCCCAGCGGGGAACGCCAAGGGCCGAAGGCCCGGCGGCGGGGAGGGCAGCCGCCCTTCCACCACCCTCATCGCAGACACGCGCCCAAAGAAGCATCGGCAGTCGT
Organism: uncultured Myxococcales bacterium; assembly: GCA_913058025.1. Classification (GTDB taxonomy): domain Bacteria; phylum Myxococcota_A; class Bradymonadia; order Bradymonadales; family Bradymonadaceae; genus CAJXPN01. The sequence goes on from CAJXPN010000983.1 coordinate 108, forward strand.
GGCAAGACGCAACGCGGACTTGACATCATGGAGGCGAGAGAGCACACATGACCACACGGTCACATGACCAAGCGGTCACAACACTCGGAGCGAGAGATCATGGCGGCGAAGACGACATTCGAGAACCTGCCCGAGGAGAAGCGAGCGAGGATCGTGGAGGCGGCGATCGAGGAGTTCGGGGCGCACCCGTACGCGAGCGCGTCGACGAACAGGATCGTGAAGGCGGCGGGGATCTCGAAGGGGTCGATGTACCAGTACTTCGAGAACAAGAGCGCGCTGTACCGGTGGCTGGTGTGGGAGCACGCGGCACAGGTGAAGGGCCGCTACGTGAGCGCGAAGGCGTACGGGGAGGCGATGGAGACGGGTGACCTGCTGGGATTCTTGAGGGTGGCGATGCGCGGGGGCGTGGTGTTCACGCTGGATCACCCGAGGCTGGCGCGCGCGGCGCTCAGGCTGATGGAGGGGTCTGCCGACGAGGAGCTCGGGCGGATGAAGGAGGAGCACCTGAGGATGGGCGAGCAGGTGATGAGGATGTTCGTGGAGAAGGGGCAGCGGATGGGGAAGCTGGACCCCGACCTGGACCCGGAGCTCGTGTCGCCGCTGATCGCGCACGCGACGGGGCCGATGCTCGTGGACGCGATGATGGTGAAGATGGGGACGACGCTGGACGGTTACCTGAACCGCCCGGAGGAGTGGACGCGGATGACCGAGGCCGAGATCGACGGGTTCGTCGACGGCGTGATGATGATCCTGGAGCGAGGACTGGCGCCGAAGCCGGCGTGAGGAAGGAGGACGAGATGATCGAGGTCGAGGAGCTGACGTTCAAGTACCCAGGTGCGAACGGGCACGCGGTGCGCGGGGTGTCGTTCGGGGTGAAGCGGGGAGAGGTCGTGGGGCTGCTGGGGCCGTCGGGCGCCGGCAAGTCGACGATCCAGAAGATCATGATCAAGCTGCTGCCGATGCAGCAGGGGTCGGTGCGCTACGAGGGCGTGGAGCTCGGGGACCTGGATCGGTCGTTCTTCAACAAGGTGGGGGTGAGCTTCGAGCACCCGAACGTGTTCCCGAAGCTGACGGCCGCGGAGAACCTGTCGTACTTCGCGGGGCTGTACGCCAGGGACGTGATGAGCCCGGAGGAGGTGCTCGGGCTGGTGGGGCTCGCGGGCGAGGCGGACAAGCCGGCGGGGGACTACTCCAAGGGGATGAAGCAGCGGCTGGTGTTGGCGCGCGCGCTCCAGCACAGGCCGGACGTGCTCTTCCTGGACGAGCCGACCTCGGGGTTGGATCCGGCGACGGCGCAGCGGGTGATGGACCTGATCGCCGCGGAGCGTGACCGCGGCGTGGCGATCCTGCTCACGACACACAACATGCACGCGGCGGACACGCTGTGCGACCGCCTGGCGTTCCTGCACGACGGCGAGGTCGCGGCGCTGGACTCGCCGCGCGCGCTCAAGCTGGCGCACGGGGAGCGGGCCGTGGAGGTCGAGCACAGGGTGGACGGGAGGCTCGAGAGGGCGCGGTTCGATCTGGGCGACGAGGGCGCGCGCGGGAGGCTCTCGGAGCTGCTCGCGGGCGCCGAGGTCGAGACGGTGCACACCCGAGAGGCGACGCTGGATCAGATCTTCATCAAGCTCACGGGATCGGAGTTGGTGGCATGAACGGCTACGTGAAGACGACGATCGGGCTGATAGGTCAGGACCTGCGGCTGGCGTACCGGAACAACCTCATCCAGGTGTCGCTGGCGCTGTGCGTGGTGCTGGGGTTGCTGGTGAGGTTCGTGATCCCGGCGGCGCCGGGTGAGGTCGAGCTGGTGCTCCACGACGCGACGGCGCAGGGGCGCTACGCGGCGCTGGTTGAGGCGACGGAGCAGGAGCCCCTCGAGGACGAGGCGGCGTGGCGCGAGGCGACCGCGGACGGCACACGAGGCGTGCTGCTTGGCGAGGAGGGCTACGAGGTGGCGCTGTCGGGGGCGGAGTCGGAGCGCGAGGTCGAGATGACCCACACCGCGGCGCACGCGATGTGGGCATCGGCCCGCGGGGGCGCGGCCGGAGACGGCCCGAAGGTGACGTCTTTGAGGCCTCAGGCCGCGCCGGTGCCCTTCAACACGGGGTTGATCCCGATGCTGTTGGCGATGGACGTGATCATCCTGGGCTTCATGTTCGGGTCGACGATGCTGCTCCAGAAGAAGATGAACGGGACGATCATGGCGCTGCGGACGAGCCCGGTGACGCCGGGGCAGGTCGTGATCTCGACGGTCGCGGTGAACGTCGTGATGGCGTGGGGCTACGGGATCGGGATCCTGATCGCGACGGGCCCCGAGCGCTACCCGATCGCGCAGATGCTCGCGTTGGTGACGCTGGCGTGCGCGGCGTTCACGTGCCTGGGGGTGTGGTTGGCGGTGTACTTCGACGACCTGTCGGAGATGTTCATGCCGCTGATCGGGATCGGGCTCGTGCTGAGCGTCCCGATGGGGACGCACTTCTCGTCCTCGCCGACGCCGACGCTGGTCAAGCTCATCCCCTGTCTCTTATACACATCTGACGCTGCCGACGATCTACTCTGTGTAGA
>CAJXPN010000984.1 GCA_913058025.1 uncultured Myxococcales bacterium
GGCAGCGTCAGATGTGTATAAGAGACAGCTCGAGAGCAACGAGCCGAAGCCGTCGGAGGTCTCGTCGAGCGAGGTCCCGTTCTCCTCGTTCTTGAGGCGGTCCTCCTCCTTGTAGAAGATGTCCGGGTCGTCCTGACCCTGGACGCGGCGCACGCGGAAGATGTGGCTGCACTTTGAGCAGCGCAGCTTCGCACCCTTTGAGGTGATGTGCTTCTCCGGGAGCTTGAAGCCGGTGTCGCAGGAGGGGCAGAGGATCATCATAGCGCAGCACCGTCACGACGAGGGGGTCACGCCAGCGGCGCCGAGGGGGCGCGCGGCGTCGGGTTGTTCTCGACACAGCTTACGCAGACTCTGGCTGCGCGCAACATCACAGGTCGCGTGGCAGGCCGTGATGAGGCGCGGTCACGTTGGCCGGGCGCCTGGGCTCCATCGCGTTGAGGCGGCGCTCCGTACGGATGAGCGTCTCCTCGAGCTCGGCCACCCTCGCCTCGAGGTGCTGCACGTCGCGGCGCATCTCGGGGATGTGGGTGAGCTGATCGAAGGCGTCTCGGAGCCTGTCGTCGAGGCGCCGCTGGAGCTCGTCGATCGACTTCTGCGTCCCGTCGACGAACTCACGCAGCGCCCGGCTGCCCTCCCCGACGACCTCGGCGCGGCGCTTGAACTCGTCGCGGAACTGGTTGACCGGGGTGCCCAGCTTCTGGATGAACTCCTCGCCGGACTGGATGATCCCACGGAGCGCGGACACGGGCAGCTTGCCCTTGTTCGACTTCTCCTGCTCGAACAGGATCTGCGCGAGCGTGACGTGGGTGATGTCGTCCTTGGAGGAGTTGTCGATGATCTTGAGCTCTTCGCCGTCTTTGATCATCTGCTCGATCTCATCGAGCGTGACGTACGTGCTCTGCTCGGTGTCGTAGAGCTTCCGGTTGGCGTAGCGCTTGATGATTTTGGTCATGAGGTCCGTGCCCTACGCGAGTGGAGACGTGCGGTGTGCGGACGCGCCGCGCGACTCAGAAGTCGACGCCAGCCGAGAAGTTGAGCTGGTTGACGTTCTGCCCGATCATCCCCTCGGCGACGAAGCTGAGGATCCAGACGTTCAGGCGCGCGCCCATGAAGAAGCGGTTGACCGTCTGGGTGCGCTGAGAGAACACGAACTCGGGGCTGAAGATGCGCGTCGCGTCGTTGGGGTCGGACTGCGGCGGCCGCGGGTCCTGCGGGTACGCGTTGAGCAGGCGGCTCGACGAGATGATGTAGAGGTTCTGGTAGCCCAGGAACGGCGCCAGCGAGACGACGCCGCCGAGCCCGAAGTCCTTCGAGATCGAGACGTCCCAGCCGGCCGTCACGAGGTTGAGCGTGTCAGCGCCCAGCAGCGTGTTGACCGAGCCGCGCACGGCCACGTCGGGCATGTAGTAGAAGCCCTCGTTGAGCGCCCACTTCACGTGCGCGCCCATGGCGAACATCTCGCTGTCGAAGAGGTAGGACATGTCGCCCGCCACCTCGAAGCTGAACGGGAGCCCCTTGCGGAGCTGGAGGTGGCCTGTGAGCAGCGTCGAGGACGGGTCGCGGTCCTCCACGCCCTCCTGCCAGTGCGGCTCCTGGGCCTGGATGAACGACACGCTCGTGAGGAAGTTCACCGCGAAGCCCGCCTCACCCAGCGTCTCGGCCGGGTTGGAGAACCTGGGCGCGAAGACCTCGCCCAGGTCCGAGGTCAGCTTCGAGAACGAATCGTCGTCGGGCTGGACCTGACCGCACGCGAGCTCGCATGGGTTCGAGTCCGTGCCGTACTGGTTGTAGTCGAACGTCGCGAAGCGCGTGAGCACGAGGTCGTTCTCACGCGCCTGCGCCTCGCCCGCCACGAACGCCAGCGCCGCCACCGAACACGCGAGCACGCGCGCCACACTCCAAGCCTTCTTCACCACCACAACCTCGCTGACCCCACTCACTCCGCCCCGCGCGCCCCCAAGTGGGTCGCGCCGTTCGGCAAAGCGTTCCGATCAAGAGCCTCTCATTGTCGGTCTAACAGAACCCGCTCAACCGGGCAAGATAAGCGACCCGTCACGCGCGAGGCTCCGACCCTCATCATCTCGACGAACGCGCGCGTCGCCTCGCTCGTCGTGCGCTCCTTCTGGGTCGCGATCCCGAGGACGCGCTGGACCGGGTCCTCTCTGGAGACCAGGCCCTGCTCGATCGACTCGAGCGCGAACCGGCTCACGAACGCCGCGCCGATCCCTTGCGCGACCATCTGCTTGATCGACTCGATCGAGCGTAGCTCCATGACCGTGTGCGTGCCCACGCCCGCGTCGGCCAGCCGCCGCTCGAGCAGCTCCCGCACCGCGCTGCCCGCCTCGAAGAGCACGAGCCCCTCGCCCTCGAGCTCGGCCCAGTCGAACGCGCCCCTGCCCTCGAGCCGGTGCCCGGGCGGGACGATCAGGACGAGCTCGTCCTCGATCCAGCGCTCGACCTCGAGCCCCTTGCGCTGCTCCACGGGCAGCGTCACCACGCCCAGGTCGAGCTCCCCGGCGAGCACGCCCTCCACGACCGCCTGGCTCCCCTGCTCACGCACGTAGAGCCTGATCTCGGGGTGGATCGCGTGGTAGCGCCCGAGCAGCGGGGGCAGCAGGTACGTCGTCGCCGTCGCGCCGCCGCCCAGCGCCAGCGTCCCGAGCTCGAGCCC
>CAJXPN010000985.1 GCA_913058025.1 uncultured Myxococcales bacterium
ACGAGATTTCTGCCTGTCTCGTGGGCTCGGAGATGTGTATAAGAGACAGCACTCGCCCTCTCCACTCCGACCTCTCCGTCTGGGTCCGGCTCGCCCGCGCGAGCGGAGATGCACGCACCGCCGACTCCGTCGACGAGTGGCTCTTCTCACACGCGCCGCTCGCCTCGACGCGGCGCGCACGCTCCTGGGCGGACTTCCCCTCTCGACCTCAGGAGCTCGCCCGACACCTGCTCTCGGCGCCCGCTCGGGACGACCTCGTCGCGCGCATACGCACCGTGCGTCGGGACTCGCGCTCGGCGATCGCGCCGCCCCGCGGCATGCTCCACTCCCTCTCGAACCTCGAGCACCTGGGCGCGCTCTCGGGCGACGGCTGGCGGCTCGCGCTCGAAGCAGGCGAGCTCTTCGCCGAGCACGGACATCACCGCCAGGCGCGGCGTTACCTCGAGCAGGCGGTCACATCTCTCGAGGGGCTGCGCGCGAGCCTCGGCTCGCTCGAGAGCCGCGCGCGCATGACGCGCGCTGGCCGGCGCGCCTACCTCTCCACGATCCACGGCGTCGTCGGCGTCGACACCGCAAACCTCACGCAAGCCGACTACGCGCTCTCGCTCGCATACGCCTCCGCGATCAAGGCCCGCGGGCTCTCCGACCTGCTCGACGGCGCACCGCCCCCCGAGCCCACGCGCGCCACACCTCCGATCGACGACGCCACCCCCGCCGCGACCGTCGCGAGGCACACCCTCACCGCGCTCGAGCTCCTCGGCCGTCGCCCATCCGACTCCTCGCCTCCCGCGCCGCTCATCCCCGTCTCGCCGCCGTCGCTCCCCGAGGACACCATCGCCCTCGAGTACGTCATCGGCGAGCGCGCAGGGTACGTGTGGGCCTCACACGGCGGCGTCTTCACGGCGCGACGCATCTCGGGGCGCCGCACGCTCGGGCCGCTGCTCGAGTCCTTCCGCGAGACGCTCGTCGACGAGCACCTCACCCGCGACGAGATCGCGCGGCATCGCGCCCTCTCCGAGCGCCTCTACGTCGAACTCATCGGCCCCGTCGACGACCTGCTCGTGCGCGCCGACGCGCTCGTCATCGCCCCCGACGGCCCCCTCCACCACCTCCCCTTCGAGGCGCTCGCGCGGCCGAGGAAGTCCGGCGCAGCGCCCGACTACCTGATCACCAGGCATGCAGTGAGCTACGTCCCCTCCATGGCGATCCTCTCGAAGCTCCAGTCCCGATCGCGCCCCAGCGGCGCGACGGGATCGCTCGTCATGGGCGCGCCCGACCTCGAGCAAGCCGGCGTCGAGCTCTGGCCGCTGGCCAACGCCCTCCCCCACGACGGCATCTTTCACCTGCGCGAGCTCTTCCCCGAGCTCCCCGGCGTGCGGCGGGAGATGCGCGCCGCCGAGCGCGCGCTGAGCCGCCGAGGCGCCGTCACCACATGGCGCGGCCCACAGGCCAGCGAGGCCGCGCTCCGCGTCAGCGACCTCTCGCGCTTTCGCTTCCTCCACCTCGGCACGCACGGCCTCTCCGACGCGCCACCCTGGCGCGACACCACCGACGCGCTCGAGCTCATCCAGCCCGCGCTCTTGCTCAGCCGGCAGCCCGACACACCCGACGACGGCATCCTCACCCTCTCGGAACTCCTCAACTACCGCACGGCGGCCGACCTCGTCGTCCTCTCCGGCTGCACCACCGGCCGCGGATGGGCCATCCTCGGCGACGGCTCCTACGGACTCGCCGGCGCCTTCCTCGCCACGGGAAGCAGCGCCGTCATCGCCTCCACATGGAGCGTCGCCGACCACGCCACCGGTAAACTCATGGGCCTGATGTATCGACACCTGGCCGCCGGCGCCTCCCCTTCACAGGCGCTCCGGCGAGCACAGCTCGGGCTCATCCGCTCGGGGCGACCCTTCACGCCGCCCTTCTTCTGGGCGTCCTTCCGCCTCGTCGGTTTGGCCTCCGCCAACCCCTGACCCCTCGACCCAATTGACACGCCCTGATGCCCGTGCCACATTTGCGCGCCGCGCCAGCACTTCGGCGCCTTCCATGTACTCATATCTTCAGGAGCGAGCGATGTCAGACATCGTCATAGGCGACGACATCGACGAGATCATCGAGCGGATCGACCAGCTGCTCGAGGACGAGCAAATGGACGACGCCGTCGAACTCGTCGAGGCCGCCATCGAGCGCCACCCGAACTCCATCACGTTGCGCGCCTCGCGCGCCGAGATCGCAATCGAGAACGACGACTTCGAGGAGGGCATCGCAGTCATCGACGCCGTCCTCGAGGACGCCGAGGAAGGCACCGAGCGTGCCTCCCTGCTCAACCTCAAGGCCTACGCGTCGTTCTACATGAACGACCTCGACGCCTCGCGACGCCTCTTCAACCAGGCTCTGTCCGAGGATCCAGAGCTCTGGTCCTCACTCGTCGGTCGCGCCACGACCCATGAGCGCATGGGCTTCACCGTCGCCGCGCTGCTCGACCTCGACCACGCCGTCTCGATCGACGATCAGGAGTCCGACCCGTTCGCCGTCCGCGGGCGCGTCTACCTCCGCCGTGGTCAGCATGAGGAGGCCGCGCGAGACTTCGGCTACGCCGTCGACTCCGACCCCTTCGACGAGACCTCTCGCCTCTGGCTCTGTCTCTTATACACATCTGACGCTGCCGACGATCTAC
>CAJXPN010000986.1 GCA_913058025.1 uncultured Myxococcales bacterium
TCGGAGATGTGTATAAGAGACAGGCCGAGGACGTGCGCGCCGAAGGCGTCGGGTGAGAGCGTCGGAGAGAGGCGGAGGGTGGTCGGGGCGGAGCCCTCGGAGCCGTCGTCGTGCAGGAGGATGAGCGTGACGCCGGAGACGGTCGCGACCGCGCCGCCGACGAGCAGCGCCAGGGTGGCGGTCTGCTGACTCCGGCGGGTCTGCATCTTCTCCCACTCTTCGGACGCCACGCCCCCTTCGTCGTAGGTGGGGGTGAAGACGCCCGAGGCCAACACGCCGCCCGCGAGCAGCGCGCCGCCGCCGACGCCGACGAGGGCGTACCCAAGGACCGGCGAGGACGCCTCGGTGGGCTCGGGCGGCGGCTCGAGCGAGGACCCCGGAGGGTCATCGGATGCGGAGCCAACCTCACCCTTCGCGGCGTCACCCTCGCCAGCGCCACCCTCGCCGGACTCGCGCTCGCGGGCCGCCATCATCGCCTCCATCTCGGCCTTCTCGGCGGCCTGCGCCGTGAGCTTGGAGCGCAGCATGGAGACGTTGGGGAAGCGGCCCTCGGGGTCCTCGAGCATCGGCTCTTCGTAGAGCGTGACGATCGAGAGCGCCTCGGCGTAGTCCCCGTTGAGCTGGAGGAACATGACCCGGTTGTACTGGTAGGCCAGGTTGTTGTCGTAGGCGAACGCCTTGCCGAGGAGCTCGGAGGCCTCCCGATAGCGGCCCTGTGAGTGCTCCTCCATGGCCGCCGTGAAGAGCTCGGAGGCCTTCTCCGTGTTGGTCGTCTGCGCCTGGGCGGGCGCTGCCGCCGCGCAGGCGACCAACACAGTGAGCGAGGTGGCGTAGGGGTGCTTCATGTGGGCCGAGGCTCGCGAGATGTCAGTGTGCGTGTTTCTCTCACGATCATACGTAACACTGCCTCATGATGCACGGCGCTTGTCCGAGCCGGGTCAGTGTCCCCCGGCGGGGCTCATCTTGGCGAGCTCTTCGGCCGAGGGCATCGGGTTGTCGGTGCGGTACTCGTCGACGGCCACGAAGTAGTTCGGGTCCTCGAGGACGTTGATGTCGCAGATCTTCTCGGCGCGCTTGATGAGCGCGCGGCAGTCCGGCGACAGGTGGCGCAGGTGGACGTACTTGCCGGCGCGCAGGTAGCGCTCGGCGAGCTTGTTGACGGCCTCGATGGCGGACTGGTCGACGATGCGCGACTCGGCGAAGTCGATGATCACGACCTCGGGGTCCTCGGCGACCTCGAACTTCGTGGCGAAGAGCTTGGTCGAGCCGAAGAAGAGCGGGCCGAAGATCTCGTAGTGCTTGTGGCCGGCCTCGTCGACGTACTTGCGGGCGCGGATGCGCAGCGCGTTCTGCCAGGCGAAGACGAGCGCGGAGATGATGACGCCGCTGAGCACGGCGATGGCCAGGTCGAAGACGATCGTGAGCGAGGTGACCACGAGCATGACGACGACGTCGGCGACCGGGACCTTGTTCAGGATCTTGAACGTGTTCCAGGCGAACGTGCCGATGACGACCATGAACATCACGCCCACGAGCGCGGCGATCGGGACCATCTCGATGTAGGTGGAGCCGAACATGATGAAGCCGAGCAGCGCGAGCGAGGCGGTGAGACCGGAGAGGCGGCCGCGGCCACCCGAGTTCACGTTGATGATCGACTGGCCGATCATGGCGCAGCCGCCCATCCCGCCGAAGAAGCCGTTGGTGATGTTGGCGGCGCCCTGGGCGATGCACTCGCGGTTGGCGTCGCCGCGGGTCTCGGTGAGCTCGTCGATGAGGTTGAGCGTCATCAGCGACTCGATGAGCCCGATGGCCGCGAGGATGAGCGCGTACGGCGTGATGAAGGAGAGCGTCGCCAGGCTGAACGGCACGAGCGGCACGGCGAACGAGGGGAGGCCGGCCTTGATGCCGTCGCCGCCGCCCGCGGCGATGAAGCTCGAGACGGTCTCGGTGGGCACGCCCGTGGCGACCACCAGGACGGTGACGCCCACGATCGCAGCGAGCGCGGCGGGGACGCGCGTGGTCAGCTTGGGCAAGCCGACCATGATGCCCATGGTCAGCGCGGTCAGACCGAGCATCGTGAGCAGCGCGCTGCCCGTGAGCCACTCGTCCCCGACCTTGAACATGCCGAGCTGGGACAGGAAGATCACGATCGCCAGGCCGTTCACGAAGCCCATCATCACCGGGCTCGGGATCATGCGCACGAACTTGCCCAGGCGCATGGCGCCGGCGGCGATCTGGATGAGACCGGCGAGCAGGAGCGTCGCGAGCAGGTACTGGAGCCCGGCGCCGGGGATCATCGCCGAGCCCTGGCTCACGAGCGAGACCATGACGACGGCCATGGCGCCCGTGGCGCCCGAGATCATCCCGGGTCGGCCGCCGAAGAGGGACGTGATCAGCCCCATCATGAAGGCGCCGTAGAGCCCGACGACGGGCGAGACGCCCGCGACGAACGCGAACGCGACCGCCTCGGGCACGAGCGCGAGCGCGACCGTGATGCCCGAGAGGACGTCCTTGCTGACGCTGCCGTTCTGTTTATCTATGAGGGTATAGCTCAAGTTCCTGTCGCTCCATACAGTTGCGGCGCGTAAGCGGGGGCCGCGAGGGGAGGGGCGGTCTACAGGCTGTCTCTTATACACATCTGACGCTGCCGACGATCTACTCTGTGTAGA
>CAJXPN010000987.1 GCA_913058025.1 uncultured Myxococcales bacterium
CGCGCCGAGATCACGCGCGTCCTCGACGCCCTCCCCCTCCAGCCACTCCCCCACCCGGGCGTACTGAGACGCGCGCCTCACGCGCTGGACGTCCGCGTTGTCGAACTGCTCCGCGAGCGCGTCGTCCGACGCCGAGCGCGCGTGAACCCGCGCGATGAAACGCCCCAACACAGCGCAGACGCGCTCGGACCGCTCGGGCTCGCCCAGGATCTGCCCAAGGTGCTCGCGCGCGCCGAAGTCCTCGGTCACCAGCACCCTCGGCGCGTCCAGCGCGCCGAGTACGCGCGGGGTCCTCGCGCCTGGGACGCCGAGCGCGTCGACCCGCTCGAACTCACCGCGGCGATCCGAGAGCTCGATCTCGGGGATCGACGCCACGAACCCAGGCGTATGCTTGACGATCACGGGTCCCCGCGTCGTCTGGACCCTCCAGACGTGGTTGAGCAAGCCGCCGCATAGCGCCGAGGCGGCGCCCGCGGTGTGACCGGGCATCGCGCGCTCACACCACGCGCGGACCATGGCGGCGTCCGGGAGCCGCTCGCTCATCCCTCGAACCGGTAGATGTGGTTCCCGAACGGGACCGGCTCGAGGCGCTCGAGCGCCTCGAGCACCAGCTCTCGTTGCGCCTGCTCGACGCGCTCGAGTGATCTGGCGACGCCGTCATCGTCCGGGTTCTCGATGTCGGGGTGGGAGTACTTGTGCCCGACGACGAGCGCTGCGCACGGGATCTCGAGCTCGTTCGCGAGCACGACCTCGGGGCCCACGGACATCGAGTTCACCTGCGCGCCGAGCGTCGCCCACATGCGGTTCTCCGCGGGCGTCTTAGTCCTGGGTCCAGGCTCGTAGCAGAACACGACGTCCTCACCGAACGCCACGCCCGACCGCGCGCCGAGGCCGCGCATCTGGTCAGCCAAAGCCCTGGAGAACAAGCCCTCGTTGAGCACGAGGTGGCCGTGATCCGAGGACGGCTCGGTGAAGACCGTGCACGAGGTCCCGTCCGGGAGGCGGTTCCCTGGCATCATGAGGTCACCGACCATCAGCGGGGTGTTCAGAGGGACGTCCGCGTCGAGCACCCCGACCGACGAGGTCACGAGCAGCGCCCCCACGCCGAGCTCCGCGAGCGCGCACGCCTGTGCCCTCCAGTTGATCTGATGTGGGAGCACCCGGTGCGGGGCACCGTGCCGAAACACCACGTACGCGTCGCGCCCGAGGCCAGCCACCCTCCAGACGCGCTGGCTCCCGAACCTCGTGTCCACGTCCACCGCGGTGAGATCCACCCCCAACTCGCCGCGCGCGAACGCAGATCCCAACACGACCGCCACCGAACCTCGACTCAACGCAGACTCCTCGGCGCGGCCTCGCTGTGGATGGTGCCGCGCTCCTCATTCTGATATGCCGGGCGTGCACGAACGACTCGGAGGATCTCATGCCCCACACCGACGAACGCGCCGCCGCGCTTGAGCTCGAGCTCGAGCTCTACAAGAACCACCTCGCGCTCATCGAAGAGATCGATGACGCGCTCGAGGTCGCGATCCTGCACAAGTGGCCGGTCGCGCGCACCATGGGCGCGATACTCGGAGTCGCCCAGGAGCGACTCGCGGCCACGGTACTCTTCGTGCGGACCATCGACGAGCACGATCGCCCGGTCGACTTCGCCCACCCGGGCATCGACGCGATCGAGGGCATCGACGTCGACGGTGTGTGTGAGCGCATCCGCCAGGAGGGCCCCGTCCTCATCCAGGACGGAGAGCGCACGCTGCTCGGCTACAGGCTCGACGTCACGGACCGCTACCTCGGCAGCGTCGTCATCGCCGTGACCGACGACGACGCGATGCTGCTCAAGCACCGCCAGATCGCGCTGAAGTTCTGGTGCGAGCAGCTCGACAACTACCTCGCGGCCATCGCCGACTCGCGGCGCAAGCAGCGAGCCCTACAGGAGCTCTCCGACGCGCTCCGCGCGCCGATCCTCGACGTCGGCATCGACGAGGCGCTCACGCGCATCCAGCGGTACGTCCCGTTCACGGACCTCACGCTCGTGTTGAAGTACGAGGAGGCCTCCGACCTTCTCGCCACGAACTACCGCGTGCTCCTGGGCTCCGAGCTCGTGCGCTCGTCTCAGGTAGGCGGGGACAACGAGCGCGTCGTGAGGGGCGAGGCGCTGGCCGCGCTCCACGGCGCCCCGGACGCGCTCGTCGCGCGCTTCGGCCTCAACGGCTCGCGCGAGGACGCGCTCGTCCTGGCGTCGGACGGCGTCACCGTCGTCGGCCGGGTGAGCGTGGGCCTCGAAGACGAGGTGCCGCTCACTCCGTTCGCGCGCGACGTGCTCGAGCGCCTCGCGGACTACATCCGCCACCGCGTGGTCGACTTCAACAAGGAGTGGAAGCAGCTCTCGAAGAACTTCCCGCAGCCCGTCGTGCGGCGCCTCCTCTTCGAGGACCACTACTACGAGAACTTCCTGAGCGCCCGAGAGCGCGACGTCGCCATCATGTACTGCGACATCGCGGGGTTCACCCGCATGAGCGAGAAGGTCCTCAAGGAGCCCTCGCTCATCGGCGAGCTCATCGACACGTGGAGCAACGCGGTCGTCGAGTTCATCTGGGAGTCGGGCGGCGTCTTCGACAAGATGGTCGGTGACTGCATCCTGTCTCTTATACACATCTCCGAGCCCACG
>CAJXPN010000988.1 GCA_913058025.1 uncultured Myxococcales bacterium
CGACCTCTCGGCCGAACGCCTCGTCGAGGTTGCGCAACGCGTAGTCGGAGACCTCGTCGTACTCGGGGACGTGCTCCGGGTGGCCGGGGTCCTTGAGGATGGCCTGCCAGCGCGGCCCGCACAGCTCGTCGAGCGAGGCGTCCAGGCGCCACGCCGCGGCGTAGTGGACGGCGGCGCGAGTGAGCGCGAGCGAGCCCGCGAGCGCGTGGAGCTCGGGGGGGCCGAGTGAGAGCGAGAGGTCGTCGTCGTGGAAGACCGCGGCGGGGACGTAGAGGTAGTCGAAGTCCGGTGCGTTCGCGGCAGCGAGCAGGTTCGACTCGATGCCCTCGAGCGAGGACGCGATCGACTCGGCCGAGGCGAAGAGGTCGGAGAGCGGCGTGTCGATGCCCGAGCAGAACGTGGTCAGGGAGCCGAGGCGCTCGGGCGTCCAGGGGAGCAACGCCTCGACGAGGCTGCGGACGCCCTGGAACTCGCCGTCGTCCTCCCAGCGGGTGCCGCGGCTGAGCCAGTAGAGGACGCCCTCCTCGGCCCAGATGAGGGCCTGGGCGTCGAAGCCGGAGTTGTCCGCGCCGAGGTGCTCGGTGAGCGTGGCGCGCGCGGACGGCGCGCCGGGGAGGAGCATGAGCTGGGTGAGGCCCTGGCCGGCCGAGGCCGTGGAGGTCGCGTCGGAGGACCCGTCAGCGAGCACGTCGATGTAGGAGCGCTGGGCGGCGCGCACGTCATGGCGGGCGAGCTCGGACTCGGCGGCGACGATCCGCTCGTCGTCGTAGGCGGCGGGCCGGGCCGCGTCGTCCCACGCGAAGCCGCCTCCGAGGCTGCCGCATTCGTCGGCGCCCATGAGGGGCAGGCCGAGCGCGCACAGCGCGAGGAGTGGGACTCTGTAGCGGCGAGTGGGGGTGTTCACGGCGCGTCTTCCGAGAGGGTGACCGGGCGTTACGACCTGACTGATTGCAAGACGCTTGCCCATGTGTTTGATTTTACGCGTTCGCGTCGCCACACTCAGGCCGTGGCCCCCTCATGGGCGCGCCACACCGCCAGTGTAACGAACGCGACCGGGTGAGACCACCGGAGCGCGAGAGGTCGAACGATCGATAGGCACGTACACCGATCAGTGGGGACTGTGGAGCACCGCTACTCCATGGCGGCGTGGTGCCTGTGCGCGTGCGTCCTGGCGGGGTGCCCGAGCAGGCAAGAGGCGATGAGCGGGACGTACCGCGAGGTGCCGACCGAGGAATCCGGAGACGAGCTCATGGCGCTCGAGCTCTTCCGGTTCGGCAACTACGCCAACGGCATCGTCCGGACGTTCAAGGTCGAGGAGAGCGAGGGAGAGACGCGAGAGACGAGCTGCGCGTGGACGACGCTCGGGGACGCGCCCGGCGAGGACGGCGAGTTCACGCTCCGGCTGCCCGAGACGACGCAGTCGGCGGAGGTTCGGCTCGACGGCGTCTTCGGGTCCGACGACGAGATCACGCTCAGGATGCGTGACGGCGCCAGCGAGGTCACCAAGACGCTGCGCCTGTCCGACCCCGACCCCGACGACGCGTGCGACGTGGTCGGTGCGTTCCTCATCCAGCCGAGCTTCGGACGCCCAGGCGCCTCCGAGCTGCCCGTGGAGGCGGGCTGGACACTCGAGCGCCCGACGTTCGCGATGCTCTGGGTCGGGGTCGAGGCCAGGGTCGAGGAGCAGCTCATCATCTGGGGCGCGGTCAACGACCATACCGCAGAGGTGGAGCTGTCGGCGCGCCACCGCGACGGCGACCGCGGGCTGATGAGCTCGCTCTCACTGTCGATCCCACCGCCCGAGGACAAGGTCATGGTCGCGAGCGGGCGGACCCGCTACGCACTGGGCCACTTCGTGGTGATCGACGACGTGAACGCGTCGGAGGGGTTCCGCTGGGACGTCAGCGAGGAGCCGATCGTGGCGAGCGCGCTCCAGCTCGGGGTCGAGCCCGAGTCGCCCTTCCCCAACGCGACCGGGCTGGGCAAGGCCATGCTCTACGTCGAGGGCAACCTCACCGACCTCCACCCGAACCTGCGCGAGAACGTCGTCAACGTCGAGCGCTACCGGGACAGCCGAGGCGACGCTCACTTCTACGTGGTGGACGTGTTCTTCGACGGCGGGGACATCATAGGGATGAGGCTGCCCGAGGACCCGACGTTCCTGACCAACCCGACCTACCGCAAGGTCACGCTGGACGTGACCGACCGCTACCTGCGCAGCGCGGAGATCCTGCTGCCGCGGCTGCTGCCGATCGACGAGCTCTGAGGGAGGTCGGATGTGGCGCGGTGGCCGGCGTTCGCGCGGGTAGTCAACCCGACATGACATTCAAGGCATGCGCATGAGCACACGTTAGTCACACCAAGTTGACGAACGAGGGCCCGACACATGTCAAGATAGTCAACCCGGGCTGCATGAATTGCGTAAGACTCTGTTTTGACTTCGTGTTGGGAAGAGCCCTGCTCGAGGGTGAGGTTGCGGGTGGGGTTGCGGCACGGTCCCCCAGGCGCCGTTCGCTCACGCTCACTTGCCGGTCCCCTCGCAGGGACCTCAGCCCCATCAACGCCCGATTGTGGCTGGTGGCTCACGGGGTGGCTTTTCGAGGGCTCGCGGGAGGGGCGATCGGCTCGGGAAGGCACCCAGGAGGCGTTCTGCGGGCCTCGGGCT
>CAJXPN010000989.1 GCA_913058025.1 uncultured Myxococcales bacterium
CTCGGAGATGTGTATAAGAGACAGATCTTGACCTCGTCCTCGACCACCACCACCTTCGTCACGGCTCACCTCTCCCTCTCATCGGCAACCTGATCGCGACCCGCAACCCACCGAGCCCGGACGGAGACGCCGAGATCCTGCCGCCGTGGGCCTCCACGATGTTGCGGCAGATCGCCAGCCCCAGCCCCGCGCCGCCCGTGCGGCGCGTCCTCGACGCGTCGGTCCGAAACAACGGCTCGAAGAGCTGCTCGCAGTGCTCCTCAGCGACTCCTGGCGGCCCGTCCTCGAAGACCACGCAGACCTCGTCTCGCTCACTGTACGCGACGACGCGCCTCGCGCCCGGCTCATCCGTGTACGCCACGCTGTTCCGGGCGAGGTTGACGAAGAGCTGCTCGAGCCGTATCGCGTCGCCTCGCACCTCCAGCCCGCGCTCACGTTCCAACGAGAAGACCTCCTCGCCAGCGCGCGTCGACATCACCTCGAGCGTCCCCTCGAGCACCTCACCCACGTCCACCCTGACCCACTCGTAGCCCAGGCCCCCGAGGTCGGTCACCGACATCTGGTAGAGGTCGTCGACGAGGCGACGCATCCGGTCGACCTCGGCCTCGAACGACCCGAGCTGCTCGGCGTCGAACGCGCGCACACCGTCCCTGATGGCCTGGAGCTCCCCCACCAGGATCGTCAGCGGCGTGCGCAGCTCGTGCGACACGTCGGCGAGGCCTCGCCGACGCGACTCCTGGCTGAGCTCGAGCGTGCGCGCGAGCAGGTTCACGTCTTCGATGAGCGCGCCGAGCTCGTCGGCCCGATCCTCCTCGAGGCGCACCGCGTAGTCGCCATCCGAGAGCGCGCGCACGCCCCTCGTCACCCGCCGCAGCGGCGCCACGATCGCGACCGCGAGCGCCCACGACAGCGCCGCCGCCGCGAACAACGCGAACGCCCCGGTCAGGAGGCTCGCCCTCCACTGCGCCCGCGAGAACTCCGCCTCCTGTGCCCGCTCGAAGATCCGCCTCGGCCTGCTCCGAAGCTCACCGATCCGCGCGCCGCGCGACTCGATCCACAGGCCGTGGTCTAACCCCTCTCGGTCGAACTCCATCGATCCCGCGAGCCACTCCCCGTCGACGTCGAAGAGCGCCGTGGGCGGCGCCGGCGCTCCCCGACGCCTCCTGCCACCGCGAGGGCCGCGTCGGCGCCCCCCTGGCCGCTCACCAGGCTCGTCGGCCAACGTACCGGCGCGCGCGTCGGGAGCGCGCGCGCCGATCCGCGGAGGGCGGTCGGCGTCTGGCCTCCTCCACTCCCGCAGCCTCCGCTCCATCCCCCGTCGCACCTCCGGCGTCCACTCACCGCCCGCCTCGCCGTACCCGACCTCGAGGCCGACGGCCAGGTGCGTCAGGCGCTCCTGCTCGAGCGCGGTCACGTAGTCGAGCAGACCTCGCTCGAAGCTCCAACGCGCCACGCCCAGCGTCACCACGAGCACGACCGTGGTGAGCCCGAAGATCGCGACGAAGAGTCTCTGGGTGATGGACATGGCCCGATTCTAACACGATGGGGCGAGCTGACGAGCCGCTCGCGCGGGTTTGCGATGCCTCTCTGAGTTGTCTGCGGAGGTTCTGCACAATCACACGCTATAGTCGTCTCCGTCATCGGCTCACACGCGAGGATCGACCATGAGCAACCACCAACGAACCACCTTCGCCGCCGCGCTCGCCGCCGCGTCGCTCACGCTGTCCGCGTGCCCGGCCTCAGAGACACCAGCGACCGACGCGGGCGCCGATCTGGGCGCTGTCGACCCCGACAGCGGCGCCTCCACCGGAGACACCGGCGCCGCCGACGCCAACAAGGGCGAGGACACCGGCGAGGACACAGGGGGTGAGGGCGGCCCGGTCGACTACAAGGACCTCATCCTCGTGGAGACCAGCGGCGACTGCGCCGACCACGTCACGACCTACTACGCGTCTGTCTCCGACATCCAGCGCATGCTCGGCTTCGACTCCGACGTCGTCATCACCGCCGGCTCGGACTCCTGCACGCTGACCTCGAACAACATCCCCAACCACGACTTCAACGACGCCACGGCCAACTTCGCCACGCCGGTCTCCGAGATCTCGCGCTCGTTCGAGCTGCCGCGCGCCCCCGTGGCCGCGGCGGCCCCGACCGAGCTAAGCCAGCGCACCTACGACGGCGTCTACCTCAACGGCGTGCCGCTCGACCTCCTCTCCGCGGGTTGTTACAGCCCGGACGCCCCGCGCGCCGACGAGAACGGGAACGTCGCCATCGGCTGCAGCGTCGCCGACGGCTGGCTCCTCGACCCGCTGGGGACCGGCTCACGCTTCGGCGCCGACATCCACAACGCCCACACCCAACCCGACGGCACCTACCACTACCACGGCGGCCCGGTCGCGCTGTTCGACGACGCCCCCGGCCCCGAGGGCTCTCCGGTCATCGGCTTCGCCGCCGACGGCTTCCCCATCTACGGCTCCTACTTCGTCGACTCCGAGGGGACCGTGCGCAAGGCCCTTTCGGGCTGGCAGCTCAGGGAGGGAGCCCGACCGGACGGCGAAGGCGACCCGGGCGGGGACTACGACGGCCTCTACATCGACGACTGGACCTACGTCTGTCTCTTATACACATCTCCGAGCCCACGAGACAGGCAGAAATCTCG
>CAJXPN010000990.1 GCA_913058025.1 uncultured Myxococcales bacterium
TAAGAGACAGATACTGGCGGGCGTGGGCGTACGTGCTCGTGACGATGGCCGCGTCGTTCCTCGGGCTCCTCGGTTTCGGCGTCGGCTTCCTGTTCACCAGCGTCTGGTTCTGGCAGGTCGCCGCGTTCTGCTTCTCGACGACGTTCACGGCCCGGTTCGACCTGGACGCCGGGTCGCCTCAGCCCGCGACCTCCTGAAAGAACGAGGAGACCTCGGCCGCGAACTGGGCCGCGGCCTCCTCGTGGACGAAGAGCTTGTACCCGTCGAGCACCGTCAGCGTGGCCTCGCCTCCGTACGATGAGAGCATCTCGCGGCACTCCGTGAGCGGGAACCACGCGTCGCTCCCACCCCACACGTGGTGCACCGGCGCGGTGATGCGAGGGTGCGCCAGGGCGAGCAGGTCGAAGTCCTCGATCCTGATGTTCTGCACGAGCTTCATCGCCCCCGCGAAGGCGCGCTCCGAGTCGCGCATCGGCGCGATGAACCTCGGCGTGAGCTCGCGCTCGATGTAGTCGAGGTCGCGGACGCAGTCGCGGAACGCTCCCACTCGCCCGATCTTCGTCCCGAGCAGCGCTCGAAACGCCGCGTTCAACGGGTCCACGCGCGCCGCCTCGAGCAACGCCTTCATGCGCAGCGAGTGGTAGCCGGGGATCTCGGTGTTGCCGAGCGCGATGCCCGTGATCCGCTCGGGCATCTTCGCCGCGGCGAGGCGCGCGAACGTCCCGCCCGAGTCGTGCCCGACGAGCCCGAACCCGTCTCTCAGGTCCATCGCCTCGATCGCCTCGACCGTCGCGGACGTGAACGCGTCCACGTCCGAAGGGGTCTCGTCGGTCCACGCGCTGCGCCCGGCGAAGGGCAGGTCGAACACGTGGCAGGTGAAGTCGGCGCAGAGGTGCGTCACCACGTCCCTCCACGTCCTCCCATCCAGCGGCCAGCCGTGCACGAACACGAGGTCCGGGCCGCTCCCTCCGCGCCAGTAGGGCGATTCGCTGTGGGTCAGCTTCAACCACGCGTCCGGTGCCCTCTCGATGTCCATCTGGTCCTCTCTCGCTTCGGTTCGTTCATAGACTCTGCTCGTGTGAGAATGTGCGGGTGGGGCCGCCGAGGGCAATGACCCCGGGAGGTCATGGGCGCGACCTCCGCTGGCTGGCACACTCGGGTCACGACGCGCGTGAGGTTTTGCCGATGGGAAGTGATTCGAAGATGTTCGCCGCGGCGCTGCGCTACTGGCGCCACGCGCGAGGCTGGAGTCAGCTCGACCTGTCGGTCTGGTCCGACGTCTCGGCGCGCCACATAAGTTGTCTCGAGACTGGCCGCGCCCGGCCGAGCCGTGAGATGGTCCTGCGGCTCGCCGAGTCGCTCGATGTCCCTTTGAGGGACCGCGACGCCATGCTCGCGCACGCGGACTTCGCGCCAGAATTCGGAGGAGACGACCCCACGAGTGACCCCGCCATCTCGCGCGCGATCGACCGAATGCTCGCTCAGCAAGAGCCCTACCCGATGCTCGTGATGAACCGCGCGTACGACATCGAGCGGATGAACGGCGCCGCGCGCCGGCTCTTCTCGCTCGCGCGCGGCGAGGTCACCGAACGCCTCAACGCCGTCGACCTCCTCTTCGACCCGGGCGGCATACGCCCGTTCGTGAGGGACTGGGAGCGCGTCGCGCGCGGCATGATCGGTCGCGTCCAGCGTGACTGCCTGCGCCACCCGAACCACGCCGGCCTCGCCGAGTTGCTCGTCCGCATTCAAGGCGCGCCCGGCGTGAGCGCGGCCTGGCGGTCGCCCGACCTCTCCGGGGACGAGCGCGCCGCGTTCGCCTTCTGCTTCGAGCTCGGCGGCCTCGAGCTGCGCTTTCTGACCACGCTCATGGTCTTCAACGCGCCCCGGACCGCGTCCGACGACGAGCTCCAGATCGAGCTGTACTTCCCCCAGGACGAAGAGACCGAGCGGGCGTGCGCCGCGCTCGCTCAGACCTGACGCAGCGCCAGCAGGGTCGCCGTGGGCCTGCCGTGCGCCGAGAGGGTCCCGCGCTGCGAATTCAGCGCCGCCGGGAACCTCGGGCGAGGTTCGGTCACTCCACCGGGTCAGCCGCAGCCGGAGGCGGAGACAGGAGCGCGAACACGAGCAGCATGAGCAACGCCGTGGCGGCCAGCGCCGCGGCCCAGGTGAGCGCTCCGGCGAGGCCGTCGCTCGTGCTCGCGAGCGCCCACAGCGCGCTGGCGAACGCGAGCCGCCCCACGAGGCTCTGCATCGAGAGGAACGTCGCGCGCACGCGCTGGGGCACTCTGGGCGCCGTCGCCGCGCGAAGCGGTGTCGTCTGGAGCGCGCTCGCCAGGGAGCGCGTCAACAGCAACGCCGCGATGGCAGGGTGGAACATCCACGCCATCAGCACGATCAACCCGACCTGCCAGCTCATCGCGACGAGCACGTGCGGCGCCAGCCCCACGCGCGCCGAGAGCCGCGCGCTCACGCGCGCGCCCAGCGCCGCGAGGAGCTGCGCGGCGGTCATATGCGCCCCGGCGAGTAGCGGCGTCGCGTCGAACCCCGAGACGCGCATCTCGTCCAGCTCGCGCAGGTACGGTTGGTAGAACTCGTAGGGGATGTGGTTCTGTCTCTTATACACATCTCCGAGCCCACGAGACAGGCAGAAATCTCG
>CAJXPN010000991.1 GCA_913058025.1 uncultured Myxococcales bacterium
AGAGTAGATCGTCGGCAGCGTCAGATGTGTATAAGAGACAGCGACACGCCCCAGACGACGCGCGGTGGCCACCTCACCACGAGTGGAGTAGGAATACCCCAATTCAGAGGCTCTGTTGCACGCTTCATGAGCCCAACGGACGCGCCATGGAGGCGCGGCCGAACCACCTCGGAGGTTCCATGTCCGTTCCCCACGCGCGCCCTCCGGGCGCGTCGTCACTGGTCGCGCTCTACGCGCTCCTCGCCACGGTGTCGCTCGCAGGATGCGGCGACAAGGACACGAAACGCGACGTCGACGCCGACGCAGGCGCCACGCTCGAGATCGAGGCAGACGAGGTCGATCCGTCGGCCCCACGGATCTACACCGCCGAGGACGTGTCCCCGAAGGTCGGCGTCTACGCGCCCCCGGGCCGGTCGCCACAGCGCGTGGTGTTCGACTCGCGCGTGGACCTGGTCGAGTCGCGCCGTGACGCGATCGACCCCGACTCCGACGTCTTCTCGATCGAGCCGGCGGTCGCCGGCCGCCTTGTGCGCGCGTCCGACTCGCGCCTCGAGTTCGTCCCGCGCGAGTCCTTCACTCCCGGCCAGAAGTACACCGCGACGTTCGGCTCCGTCGGCGTGATGAAGCAGCAGATCAAGCCCTCCGAGAAGCCGTGGACGGTGTCCTTCCAGGCGCCCCCCTTCAAGCTGCTCGAGATGGGCTCGCCCATCAAGATCAGCCCGACGCAGGTCGAGGTCGAGCTCGTCTTCACGGCGAAGGCGCCGCTCGCCCAGCTCCAGTCCTTCGCGCAGTGGCGCTACGGTGGCGAGTCGATCAAGACGGCCCGCTACGAGCGCGCCACCGCGCCCGAGATCGTGCGCGCCACGCTCACCTCCAAGGCCTTCGAGGACGAGGGTAAGAACCTCGCGCTCACCGTGGCCGAGGGGCTCGAGTGGGGCGACGGCGTGACCGCGCCCGCGTTCACCTCCAGCGCGCGCGTCGAGCAGGCGCCCGAGCTCGAGATCTCCACCGCGTTCCACGCCGAGGGCGGCTCGGGCTACTACATCGACGTCATCTGCGACGACGACGCCGCCGCCGGCGGCAAGCGCTACTACTGGGACCAGCAGAACTACGACTCCTACTACATCAGCTCCCGCTGCCTCCCGAACGACGACTCGGTAACCAGGGGCATCCAGATCGAGCCCGATGTCGACTTCACGGTCTCGCCCAGCGGCGCCGGCTTCCGGATCTTCGGCGACTTCAAGCGCGGCGACTACTCGCTGCGCTTCGCCTCGGGCCTGCGCACCGAGGACGGCGGCGTGCTCCGCCGCTCCTACGAGAAGCGCCTGGTGATCCCGGCGCGCGCTCCGTCGCTTCAGCTCTCTGGCCGCGCGCGCTACATGCCGCGCTCGGGCTTCGAGCAGGTCGCCTTGAAGCACCTGAACGTCGACGAGGTCGAGGTCGTCGCGCGCCGCATCCCGCGCGCGAACCTCATGTTCTGGCTGAGCGGCAACGACGAGCAAGCGAGCCCGCGCGTCTCCGACGTCGTGGCGCGCCGCAAGATCACGCCGCGCGCCGAGGAGGACGTCGAGGCCACCGAGTGGCTCGAGCTCTCCACCCTCCTCCCCGAGCGCGAGAAGGGCGGCGTCTACGAGGTCTCGGTCGCGTCCGGCGGGGAGCGCGACGCGATGCGCCTCCTGCGCACCGACCTCAACCTCGTCGTCAAGCGCGAGGACAAGGGCCCCAAGGACGCCTGGAGCAGCAAGCTCCACGTCTGGGCGTTCGGCATGGAGGACCTCGCGGCGCGCAGCGGCGTCTCCATCGAGCTCGTCCGCCCGTCTGGCTCGGTCATGGCGACCTGCAAGACCGACGCTCAGGGCGGCTGCGTCCTCGACGTGCCTCCCAAGAAGCTCGACGACACCCCCCCGCTGGCCGTGCTCGCGACCACCGACGACGACTTCACCTACCTGAAGTTCGACGACGTCCGCACCTCCATCAACGGCTACTCCGGCGGCGCGTCCTTCCTCTCCGAGGAGGCCTACGACGCGACCGTCTACGCCGACCGCGACCTCTACCGCCCCGGCGAGACCGCGCACTTCGTGGGCGTCCTGCGTGAGCGCGACTTCGCCGCGCCCGACAACGCGCTGCCCGTCGAGCTCGTCGTCTACGACGCCCGCGGCCGCGTCGCCAAGCGCCGCGTCGTCAAGACCAACCCCGCCGGCGTCGTCTCGCTCGACCTCCCGCTCGCCGACTTCGCCACGACTGGGCGCTGGTCGCTCGCGCTCGTCGTGGGTGAGCGCGAGCTCACCCGCTACTCCTTCGGCGTCGAGGAGTTCGTCCCCGAGCGCATGGAGGTCCGCGTCGACACGCTCGCCGAGGCGTACCTCTCCAGCGAGGACGTCATGGTCGACGTCCAGGCGAGGTACCTCTTCGGTGGATCGGCCAAGGGCTCGAACGCCGAGCTCCGCTGCCGCGTCGAGCCGTCCGCGTTCACGCCCACGGGTAAGTCCGACTACGCCTTCGGGCTCGTCTCCGACCTCGGCGCCCAGGGCGCCGTGGACCTCGGCATCACCGACACGCTCGTCCTCACCGAGGACGGCCCGAACGCGCTCAAGTGCCCGCTCATGAAGCTGTCTCTTATACACATCTGACGCTGCCGACGATCTACTCTGTGTAG
>CAJXPN010000992.1 GCA_913058025.1 uncultured Myxococcales bacterium
CGAGATTTCTGCCTGTCTCGTGGGCTCGGAGATGTGTATAAGAGACAGGTCGGGGAGCCGGAGCAGCGTCCCGGGCATCGTCCACGGGTACTCGTCGAGCGGCCAGACCGCGTTCATCGAGCCGAGTGAGATGATCGAGCTGAACAACCAGCTCAGGTGGGCCGAGATCGCGCTCAAGGAGGAAGAGGACCGCGTCCTCGCTCGCCTGACCGAGCAGGTCGCGCGCGTGGCCCCCTCGCTCGAGCGCTCCAGCGACGTGCTCGCCTACCTCGACCTCGTCTGCGCCATGGGTCGGCTCGGGCGCCTGCTCGGCGGCACCGTCCCCGAGATCACCGATGGCGCCATCGCGCTCAAGCGCGCCCGCCACCCCAACCTCTGGCTGCGCTTCGCCTCCGTGGACGCCGACGGTCAGCCGGTCAACGAGACCGTGCCCAACGACCTCGTGCTCGACGAGAAGCGCCAGGTGCTCGTGGTCTCTGGGCCGAACACGGGCGGCAAGACCGTCCTGCTCAAGACGCTCGGCCTGTGCTCGATCATGGCGCGCTGCGGGATGACCTTGCCTGTCGACGAGGGCAGCCAGCTCCCGCTCTTCCGCGCGATCTACACCGACATCGGCGACGAGCAGTCGATCGAGCGCGACCTCTCGACGTTCTCGGGCCACCTCACCAACATCAACACGTTCGTCGACCGCGTCGACGGGTCCGCGCTGGTGCTCCTCGACGAGCTCTTCACGGGCACGGACCCGATGCAGGGCGCGGCGCTCGCCGTCGCGCTGCTCGAGGACCTGACCAACCACGGCGCCCGCACGGTCGTGACGACGCACCTCGAGAGCCTGAAGACGCTCGCGTTCCAGAAGGAGGTCTACGCGAACGCGTCGATGGGCTTCGAGCTCGAGACGCTCTCGCCGACCTACCAGGTGACCTACGGGTTGCCCGGGTCGTCGTACGCGATCCGCATCGCCTCCAGGCTCGGGTTCCCTCAGCGGGTGCTCGGGCGAGCGAGCAAGGTGCTCGAGGGCGAGGAGCACCAGACGATCGAGGAGATCCTGGCCGCGCTCGAGGACAAGCGCGCCGAGATGGAGGGTGAGCAGCGCCGGCTGCGCCACGAGCGCGACGAGGCCGAGCGCCTCAAGCGTCGCTTCCAGCAGAAGTACGACAAGCTGCTCGAGCGCGAGAAGGAGATGGTCCACGCGCAGACGCGCAAGCTCAAGGCCCAGCTCGACGAGGCGCAGACGCTCATACGCACCAGGATCGCCGACCTCCAGCGCGCCGACTCGCCCGACAACCGGGCCAGCAAGCAGAGCAAGGCCAGCCAGCAGCGCGCGCTCGAGCGCGCGCGTGACGAGCTCAACGAGCAGACCTCGAACACGATCGAGCGCGCGCGCGGCTACACGCGCCAGACGAGCACCGGCCCCAAGGGCCTCGCGCGGGTCCCCTCCGACGAGCTCGAGGTCGGCATGACCGTCTACGCCCACCCCTTCAAGCGGATGGGTGTGGTCATCTCGTACTCGGTCGGAGACGCCGAGGCGCAGGTCCAGATCGGCGCGCTCAAGGCCAAGGTCGCCGTCAAGGAGCTCTACTTCAAGAACGAGTCCGAGCGCAGGGATCACGAGCGCGGCGGCTCGAACCAGGAGGGCCGCTCCTCCAGGCGCGGCGGCAGGGGAGGGCGCCAGGAGTCGATCGTGCGAGAGGACTCGGGGCCTGTGCTCCTGCCGCAGACGGGCCAGAACACGGCCGACCTGCGCGGGATGCGCGTGGACGAGGCGATCGAGAAGGTCGAGCTCTTCCTCGACTCCGTGTACGCTGCGAACCAGGATGGCGCGTACATCATCCATGGCCACGGCTCGGGCGCGCTCAAGCGCGCCGTGCGTGGCTACCTCCCTGGCTCGCGCTACGTCGACGACTTTCGACCGGGCGAGCGGGGCGAGGGCGGTGACGGCGTGACCGTGGCGTTCTTGAAGCGCGAGGATAGCTGATGGTGCAGTGGCGAGGTCTCTCGTCGTACGGGGTCATGGTCGCGGTGCTCACGGTGTGTGCGTCCGGCTGCGCTCTGCTCCGACCCGATCGCCCCGAGGTCGAGCCCGAGGTGGTCGCGCCGGAGGGCCCGAAGGTGGTGGTCGAGCGCGTCGACGCCGCCGAGTGCGACGCGCCAGGCATCGCCCCGGCGAGGTCTGGCACATCGTCGAAGGCCGCGCCACAAGGGGCGCTGACGGTCTCCTGGGGGAACGACCCTCAGCAGCTCACGTTGGAGGCTCGCGGGGTGAGGTTGGGCCGGGTGCTCGAGGAGATCTCGAGGCGCACCGACCAGATGGTCGTGGGCGTGGGGGCGCACGCGGACACGAGGATCTGGGCGTCGGTGCGTCAGCCCAGGCCCTGGCGAGTGCTGGTCGAGCAGCTCGCGAGGTCCGCGGGCGCGCGCGCCGTCGACGAGGGCGACGCGGTGATCGTGATGGACGAGGCGAGCTGGAGGGCCTGGTCGCGATCGGCGCCGTCGCCCGTTCTGACCGCGGCGTTGCCCGCGGAGCACCCCGCGGAGCTCGGCCGCGTGCTCGTCCGGCTCGGCTCGAGCTGTGAGGGGAGCGTGATCTGGCGCACGAAGGAGCCTGGCCCTGTCTCTTATACACATCTCCGAGCCCACGAGACAGGCAGAAATCT
>CAJXPN010000993.1 GCA_913058025.1 uncultured Myxococcales bacterium
GCGTCAGATGTGTATAAGAGACAGGGGGGACCGTGCTGCAATCCCACCCCCAGTTGGCTTCGGATGCGCAACCCACCCTCGCACCGAGACGCGACCGCGCCTGACGCCCCGCTCCATACTTTGTTATCCTCCTCATCCCGCGCCGTCACCCACGCCGCCACCCACGCCCCCCACTCGAGGTCACGCCCCATGTACGCGAGCTTCGTCCGAGAACTCCGCGCGCTCATGCGAGCGCCCTACGCGCTGATTCACATCGATACCCATGAGGAGGACCGCGCGCTCGAGCTCATCTACGCGCTCGCGAGCGCGGACGAGCGGCCGATGTGGCAGTGGAGCCCCGTGACCGGTTTCGACGGCCAGGCGGGGGCCGGCGACATCGAGCGCGCGCTCGCCACGATCACGGCGGCCGAGGTCCCGGGCGTGTTCGCGCTCAAGGACGCCGCGCCCTACCTCGACTCGCCGCTGATGCGCCGGCGGCTGCGCGAGCTCGAGCGCGAGTGCGCCCGCGGCGGCAAGACCGTGCTGTTCATCGGCTCGGAGCCGATCGCGGGCCGCGAGCTGAGCAAGGAGATCACGCGGCTGTCGATGCCGCTGCCTCACAGGGAGGCCGTGCGCGCCGAGTGCGACGCGATCTTCTCGGCCGAGACGTTCTCCGACGAGACGCGCGAGGCGCTCACGAACGGCGCGCTCGGGCTGACGTTGAGGGAGTCGAGGCGAGCGTTTCATCGGGTGCGTACGCAGTACCAGGAGGCGACCGAGCGCAACGCGCGGTTCGACATCGAGGCGTCGATCCTGAGCGAGAAGCAGCGCCTCATCGGCGCGTCGGACGCGCTCGAGTTCCACCCGATGCGCGAGGGGATGAAGGACGTGGGCGGGCTGGGCGAGCTCAAGCGGTGGCTGGGCGAGCGCGCGGCGGCGTTCTCGGACCGCGCGCGCGACTTCGGGCTGCCCGCGCCCAAGGGCCTGCTGCTCGTGGGCGTCCAGGGCTGCGGGAAGTCGCTCACGGCCAAGGTCGTGGCCAAGCACTGGGGCCTGCCGCTGCTGCGGCTCGACCTGGGCCGCGTGTTCGACGGGCGCCGCGCGCCCGAGGAGACGCTGCGCGACGCGCTCAAGACGTCCGAGGCGATGGCGCCCTGCGTGCTCTGGCTCGACGAGATCGAGAAGGGCTTCGGCTCCGACCAGTCCGGCACCTCCACGCGCGTGCTCGGCTCGATGCTCACGTGGCTCCAGGAGAAGACGGCCCCGGTGTTCATGGTCGCCACGGCCAACCAGGTCCACGCGCTCCCGCCCGAGCTCCTGCGTAAGGGCCGCTTCGACGAGATCTTCTTCGTGGACCTGCCCGAGGTGAACGAGCGCCAGCAGATCCTCGAGATCCACCTGCGCCGCCGCCAGCGCACGATCCCCAGCGCCGAGGTCGAGGCGCTCGCCCTGGCGTGCGAGCACTTCTCGGGCTCGGAGCTCGAGGAGGTCGTCGTCTCCGGCCTCTACGTGGCGTTCTCCGAGGAGCGGGAGCTCACGGGCCAGGACCTCATCTGGGCGGCGAAGGCGACCGTCCCCCTCTTCAAGACCTACGAAGAAGACATCAAGGCGCTGCGCGAGTGGGCCTCGGGGCGAGCGCGCCAGGCGTCGCGCAAGCGGCGAGTCATCGACTACTTCGGCTGACACGCCGGGCAGTGGTAGGTCGAGCGGCCGCCGAAGACGACACGCTCGATCTCCGCGCCGCACCTGGGGCACGGCTCGCCCTCGCGCGCGTAGACGTCGAACGGGTTCTCCGCGCCCGCGCCCTCGGCCTCCCCCATGTACATGATCTCGTCGGCCATCTGGCCGGCGACGAGCCAGTCGAAGTAGGCGGGCATCTCGGCGGCGAGCGCGGCGAGCAGGGCGGCGTCGACGGTGTGGGCGCGGGCCTCGGGGGTGATGCCGACGCGCCAGAAGAGCTCGCTGACGGCGATGTTCCCGACCCCGGCGATCACGCGCTGGTCGAGCAGCAGGTCCTTGACCCGCCGCCTGCTCTCACCGAACAGCCCCGAGAGGTCCTCGCCCGTGAGCCCGTAGGGCTCGGGGCCCATCTGGGCGATCGGCTCGTGCGCGTCGACCTCGCCAGGGCCGAACACGAGCACCTCGCCCAGGCGGCGCTGGTCCTTGAAGACGAGCCAGTCCGCGCCTGGCACCCGCCACGCCAGCCGCGCGAAGCGTGGCTCGGGCGTCGGGCTCGACACGATCTTCCCGGTCATGCGGAAGTGGAACATCAGCGCGCCGCCGCGCTCGAGCCGCACGATGAGGTGCTTGCCGCGGCGATCGACCGAGGCGACGCGCGTGCGCAGCGCGCGCTCGAGCGCGGCGGCGTCGCCCCCGGCGACCTTGGCGTCGTGGACGATCACCTCGGCCGCCTCGCGGCCCTCCCACCAGCGCGCCACGTTGCGGCGCGCGACCTCGACCTCTGCGAGCTCTGGCATCTCTCACGCTCCTGTCAAAGTGGCGCCGCGATTCTGCATCAGGCACCCGAGGGGGCCAAGGGGTGATGCGGGGCGGTGCTTTTCGGGAGCGCCCGAGAGGGCGGAGGGTGTTGTTCGGGGCGGTTTCTAGAGCTCTCGAGAGGGCGGAGCGTGTGGTGCGGGGCGGTCGCGCGCAGCGCGAGCCC
>CAJXPN010000994.1 GCA_913058025.1 uncultured Myxococcales bacterium
CTCCGCCACCTCCGCCGCTGTCATCACCGCCGCCGCCCGTGTCGGTCAAGCCGCCGCCCGCGTCGTCCCCTCCAGCGGCCTCAGGGTCGACGATGTTGCAACCCCAGGTCGTCAGACCCAGCGCGAGGTATGCGGTCATGATCCCGATCGGCTTCTTCATCTTGGTCTCGTTCGCCCAGGTTTCATGGGCGGTCTCAGTGGGTTGGGGAGAGCAGACGGGTACTCTCACCAATGTGCACCGAGGGTGTCAAACATCGAACGCGTCTCGGCCGCTCATCATCGATGAGAGGCCGGGTGCGTCCGCGCCGATCACGCCGGACCTATGAGCCAGGGCTCCTTGTCCTCGGGCATCTCGGCCAGCTCTTCCTCGGTGAGGCGAGCGTAGATCTCGATGAGGTTACCGCCGGGGTCCTTCAGCCAGAGCTCGTGGAGAGGCGTCCCGCGCCAGGTCGTGCGCGCGGGCTTGTGGATGGGCCATCCCGCCGCGTCGGCGCGCTCGTGTGCTGAGACGACCGCGGCCTTCGTGCCGACGTCGACGCCCAGGTGGTAGAGCGTGTCCTGGTGGAGCTCCTTCCCGTCGTCGACGAGGATCACGAAGTTCGTGCGCAAGGGCTCGCTCACGAACGTCACGAAGCGGTGCGTCCACGCCTTGGGTGTCACGCCGAGCAGCCAGGTGTAGAAGCGCGCGGCCGCGGGCAGGTCCGGGACGCGGATGCTCGCGTGGAACTCGAGCGGGTCTGGACCGTCCGGCACGTCGCGCAGCGCCATGAGCACGTCGAGGCGCCCGCGGATCTGGTCGCGCGTGACCCTGAAGTGGTGCAGCCGCTCCTCGTCGGTGAGGTCTTCGCCCTTTCGGTCGGGGTCCTGTAGCGGCCAGTGCATCCGCGGCGCGGTCGACAGGAACACAGGGCAGACCTCCTCGGCGCAGAGCGTGATGACGAGGTCGACGCCCTCCGGGTCGATGGTCTGGGCCGACTTGGATGTGTGCGTCGTAAGATCGACGCCCACCTCCGCCATCGCGGCGACGGCGAAGGGGTTGACGGTGGAGGGCGAGGAGCCCGCCGACTGCACGCGGACGGCGTCGCCGAAGACCTCGCGCGCGAGCCCTTCGGCCATCTGGGAGCGCGCCGAGTTGGCGACGCAGAGGAACAGGACGGAGTCGAAGTCGAGCCGGGGCATGGTCACCTCTCAGGTTGAAGCGGTTGGAGCGGCTGGGAACCAGCCCTTCGTGCGGTTGGCGAACGCGACGAGCGAGAGCATCACGGGGACCTCGATGAGCACGCCGACGACGGTCGCCAGCGCCGCGCCCGAGGCCAGGCCGAAGAGGCTGATTGCGACGGCCACCGCCAGCTCGAAGAAGTTCGAGGTGCCGATCATCGCCGCCGGCGCCGCCACCTCGAACGGCAGCCCGAGCGCGCGGGCCGACCCATAGGTGATGGCGAAGATGCCGTAGCTCTGGATGAGCAGCGGGACGGCGATGAGCAGGACTCGCCCGGGCTGCGCGACGATGGTCTCGGCCTGGAAGCCGAAGAGGAGCACCACCGTCAGCAGCAACCCGATGATCGACGCCGGCTTGAGCGTGGTGGAGAGCCGCTCGATGGCCTCGGCGCCGCCGGTCTTCATGAGGCGCGCGTGGGTCGCCAGCCCCGCGCCCAGCGGGACGACGACGAAGACCACGACGGAGGCGACCAGCGTCTCCCAGGGCACCGACAGGTCGGTCACGCCCAGCAACAAGCCCGCGATCGGCGCGAAGGCGAACACGAGGATGATGTCGTTGAGCGACACCTGCACGAGGGTGTAGTTGGCGTCTCCGTCGGTCAGGTGGCTCCAGACGAAGACCATCGCGGTGCACGGCGCGACGCCCAGCAGGATCATCCCCGCGATGTACTGCTGCGCGTCCTCGACCGGGACGAGGCCCGCGAAGACGTGCTCGAAGAAGAGGACGCCCAGCGCGGCCATGCTGAAGGGTTTGATGAGCCAGTTCACGACCAGCGTCAGCGCGAGGCCCCTGGGCTTCTTGCCGACGTCCTTGAGGCATGACGGGTCGACCTTGAGCATCATCGGGTAGATCATCAGCCAAATGAGCGCGGCGACGACGAGGTTGACGCGGGCCCACTCGAAGCGAGACACCGCCTCGAAGAGCCCCGGGGCGACGAGGCCCAGGCCGACGCCCGCGGCGATGGCGAGGGCGACCCATAGGGAGAGGAAGCGTTCGAAGGTGCCCATGGCTCAGCCCTCTCGCGACGGTTTGCTCTCGATCTCTTCGACGCCGCCGTCCCCTCGGCGGGCGTGCATCGAGCCGGAGAGGTCGCACGCCAGCGCGAGCGTGTTCGAGATGGTCCCGAACTTCCGGACGTTCTTGTGGAGCAGCCTGCACCGGGCCGCGGGCTCGTCGGTGTCGACGTGGAGCGTGTAGGTCGCCCGAACGATGCGCGGCGGGCGGTCCTGCCGCTCGAGCTCGACGTCGACCGAGGCGCCCGAGTACGCGAACGGCAGCATGTGGCTGAACCGCTCGACGTTCTTCAGCACGCACGCGGCGAGCGAGGACGCGAGGAGGTGCGCGGGTCCAGGCACCTCGTCGCCCATCGAGGGGCTCGCGTCGAAGGGGATCTGTCTCTTATACACATCTGACGCTGCCGA
>CAJXPN010000995.1 GCA_913058025.1 uncultured Myxococcales bacterium
CGAGATTTCTGCCTGTCTCGTGGGCTCGGAGATGTGTATAAGAGACAGAGGCTGGGGCGACCTCCTCGCCATGATCACGATGTACCGCGGCTTCGACGCCTACGACCGCGGCAACCCCGCAGAGACCCGCGCCCACATGGACGCCGCCGCTCGCCTCGCCAAGCGCGCCGAGGCCTCGTACGTCCTCATGCGCGCGCACGCCTCGCTCGCCGAGCTCTCGATGTTCACCGGCGACCTCGACGCCGCCGGCCCGCTCATCTCCTCATCGCTCGACATCGCACGGCGAGAGGGCTTCGTCGTCGACCACGCCCGCGCGCTCTCAAACTCGGGCCACCTCGCCATCCTCCGGGGTGAGTACGACGACGCACGCTCCATCCTCACGCGCTCCATCGAGGAGGCTCGCGGCGCCGGCTCGCCCGCCATCGAGGCCACCTGCCTCGAGGTCTTCGGTGAGCTCGAGCGCGCCTGCGGCGACCTGCCCGCCGCCGCGAGCCGCTACGAGGAATCGCTCGCGCTACTGGACATGCTGCGCGCCGAGCGCGCCGCCCTCACCGTCCGCCTCAACCTCGTCATCTGCCTCATCCTCCACGGCGACTATGTCGCCGCGCGCGACGCCGCCATCTCCACCCAACACGCCCTCCGCCGCCAAGGCGTCTCCATCCTCCTCCCCTTCACGCACGCCGCGCTCGCCTGTTGCGACGCCGCCGAGCGCTCCGAGCCCAGGCTCAAGCACCACATCGGCGCCCTCGAGAAGGTCGACCCGGCCACGGCCCCCTTCCGCTCCGACCTCCACGCACTGCTCTCACGCCTCGCCGAGCTCTGCCGCTCGCGCTCCCTCCACGGACCGCTCCTGCGCGCCGACGCGCTCGCCTCCGCGTTCTCCACCTGAGCGACCCGCGACCTCCGAGCCCACATGCTCACCCTCTTCTACAGCGACCTCTACACCGGCGCCCTCGACGACGCCGCGCGCTTCCCCAAGCTGCGCTACCGCGCCGTGCGCGACGAGCTCGCGCGCCGCGGCGTCTTCGACTCCCTCGCCACCCTGGACTCACACCCCGAGCCCATCACCCCCGAGCTCCTCGCCCTCGCGCACGACCCCGACTACATCGAACGCTTCGTCTCCGGGCGCATGACCCCCGCCGAGATCCGACGCATCGGCTTCCGCCCATGGACCCCCGAGTTCGTCGCGCGCACCCTCACCATCGCCGGCGCCAGCCTCATGGCAACCCGGCTCGTCTGCGACGGCGCACCCTTCGCCGGCAACCTCGCCGGCGGCACCCACCACGCCTTCCGCGACCGCGGCGAGGGCTACTGCGTCTTCAACGACCTCGCCGTCTGCGCGCTCTACGCTCTCGAACACGGCTTCTCGCGCCCCTTCGTCCTCGACCTCGACGTCCACCAGGGCAACGGCACCGCCGACATCCTCGCCGACCACCCCGACGTCTTCACCTACTCGCTCCACTGCGCCAAGAACTACCCCTTCCGCAAGACCCACTCCGACCTCGACGTCGCCCTCCCCGAAGGCGCCGGAGACGACGCCTTCCTCTCCGCCCTCGAGGACACGCTCCCCGGCGCGCTCATCGAACACCAACCCGACATCGTCTTCTACCAGGCCGGCGTCGACCCCCTCGCGCAAGACGCCCTCGGGCACCTCACCATGACCCGCGAGGGCCTCGCCGCCCGCAACCGCCTCGCCCTCGACTACGCCGCCTACTGGTCCTGCCCCGTCGTCGTCCTCATGGGCGGCGGCTACGCCGACCCCATCGAGCTCAGCGCCCTCGCCCACGCCGACCTCTACGAAGAGCTCGCGATCCGGGCGAAGACCTGAACATCCGCGCGGGCGGTCGCGCGTAAACTCGCGGCCCCACACACTTCTTCAACCGCACCACAAACCCACGCAACGAACCGTGCCCATGTTGTAACCACGCCGCGACGTCACGCGGCACCACGACCACAGCGCCCCGCGCGACCAGGAGCTCGACATGAGAACTCGCACCACACGCAGCACCCTCCGCACCCTCGTCGCCAGCGCGCTCGCGCTCTCCCTCGTCGCGGGCGCCGGGCTCGCGTGGGCCGGACCCAACGCCGACGACGCCGACGCGCACCACCATCGCCACCACGAGCGCTCCCAGAAGCGCCTCGACCGCATGCTCGACAAGATCGGCGCAGAGGGGGAGCAGCGCGCCTCGCTCGAGGCGCTCGTCCAGGAAGGACGCGAGCTCTCACGCGCTTCGCGCGCCGAGTCTCGCAAGGAGGCGTTCGCGCTCTTCGCCCAGCTCACCTCCGCCTCGCCCGACCGTGACACCGTCCACGGCCTCGTGAACACGCTCTCCGCCTCGCGCACCAAGAACGGGCACGCGATGGTCGACCTCGCGCTCTCGGCGCACTCCATCCTGACACCGGCGCAGCGAGACACCATCGCGACTCGCCTCGACACTCCCATGCCGGCGTTCGAGGGGTCGTGGTTCATCGACATGGGCGTCGCGCGTGTTCTCGGCGAGATCGAAGCCGACGACGCGCAGCGCGAGCTCGTCGGCAAGCACAAGGCATCCATGGAGCGCGAGGTCGGCTCGCTGATCGAGTGGCGCAACACCTGTCTCTTATACACATCTGACGCTGCCGACGATCTACTCTGTGTAG
>CAJXPN010000996.1 GCA_913058025.1 uncultured Myxococcales bacterium
GCTCGGAGATGTGTATAAGAGACAGGACTCGGGGGGCGTCGGCTCGATGAGCGGCGAGGGCCGCACGAGCTTGCCGTTCGACCCAGGGGGGCCGTTCACGATCACGTTGCCGATGGCGCGCAACGCCTTGTTTCCCCTGTTCTTTCGGGGCGAAATGACGAACAACTCGCGCGCCTCGTCCACGAACGTCGTGTAGGATTCGCCGCGCAGGAAGACGTCGTGCCGGATGACGTTCTGGAGGAACGGGATGTTGGTCTTGACGCCTCGGATGCGGAACTCCGAGAGCGCGCGGTCCAGACGCTGGGCCGCGTCGGGCATGTCCTGGCCCCACGCGCTCACCTTCACGAGCAGCGAGTCGTAGTAGGGCAGCACGACCGCGCCCGACCCGCCCACGCCCGCGTCGAGCCTGATCCCGAAGCCGGCGGCCGACCGGTACGTGCTGATGCGGCCCGAGTCCGGCGCGAAGTTGTTCGCGGGGTCCTCCGTGGTCAGCCTGGCCTGGATCGCCTGGCCGTAGACCGAGAGCTCGGACTGATCGCCGATGCCGATCTCGGGGTCGCTCAGGTGGTGCCCCTCGGCCACGCGGATCATCGCCTTGATGAGGTCGTGGCCGGTGATCATCTCGGTGACCGTGTGCTCGACCTGGATGCGCGTGTTGACCTCGATGAAGTACACCTCCGAGGCGCCGTCGCGCTCCTCGACGAGGAACTCCACCGTGCCCACGGACTCGTAGCCCACGGCCTCGGCGAGCCGGAGCGAGTAGTCGTAGAGGCGCTGGCGGACCTCGTCGGAGAGGTTGGGCGCGGGCGCGAGCTCAAGGACCTTCTGGTAGCGGCGCTGGATCGAGCAGTCGCGCTCGAACAGGTGCACGCGCGCGCCGTGCGTGTCGCACAGGAGCTGGACCTCGATGTGGCGCGGGCGGTTGACGAAGCGCTCGATGAACACCGCGGGGTTCCCGAACGACGCCGCGGCCTCGCTCCGCGCGGACGCGAACGCGTCCTCGAGATCAGCCATCTCGCGCACCACGCGCATCCCGCGGCCGCCGCCGCCGGCGGCGGCCTTGATGAGCAGCGGGAAGCCGAACGTGTCGGCGAACGCCGCGGCGTCCTCGTACGTGAGGACCTCACCGGCAGAGCCTGGCACCACCGGGAGCCCCGCGGCCAGCGCGACCTCGCGCGCCGAGACCTTGTCCCCCAGCGCCCTCATCGCCCCAGGCGACGGCCCGATCCAGGTCAGCCCCGCGTCGATCACCTTCTGCGCGAAGTCCGCGTTCTCCGAGAGGAAGCCGTACCCCGGGTGGATCGCGTCGACGCCCTTGCGCACCGCGAGCTCGATGATCGCGTCGCCGTCGAGGTACGCCCCGACCGGGTCGCCCTTGGTCCCGACCTGGTACGCCCGGTCCGCCTTGTAGCGGTGGATCGAGAGCCGGTCCTCCCACGAGTAGATCGCCGTCGTCTTGATACCGAGCTCGGTGCACGCCCTGAAGATGCGCACCGCGATCTCACCTCGGTTGACCGCCAAAACGTTCGTGATCCCTACCGCCATCTCTCACTCTCCATCAACCGTTCGCGCGACGCTCGCCGCGCACTGACACTTCGAAATAGACGCCCCAGATATACACCCCGTGCCGCCCCCTCTACACTCTCAATCACAACGAAGCACGTCGACGGCCGAGCGCCAGGATGCACATCCAGGCATCTAGTGGAATAAATACTGTCACCAGATGCCTGAATCTTGTATTCGTATGACAAGGAGGCGCGCGCCATGAAGCCCACACGACCCTACGACATCGACCGCACGCGATACGAGACACTCCCCGACGCGCTCGCGGCCCGGCTGGGGTCTCCCGACGTCGGCCTCACGCACATCGACCCCTCGGGCGCCGAGCGCTCCCGCTCATGGCGGGACCTCCAGCTCGCGTCACGCCGCCGCGGCGCGTGGCTGCGCGAGCGCGCCGGGCTCGCGCGCGGGCAGACCGTCGGGCTCGCGCTCCCCAACGACTTCCGCTTCGTCGAGTGCCTCTTCGGCGTCTGGGCCGTCGGCGCGATCCCGGTCACGCTCGCCAGGCCAGGGATCTTCAGCGGCCTGTCCATCGAGCGCGTGCGCCACATCCTGGCGGACTCCGGCGTGACCGCGCTGCTGTGCGCGCGTGAGGACCTGGAGGACTTCGAGGCGCTGGGCGGCGACGTCGCGCTCATCCCCGTCGACTCGGGCGAGCTCTCGGGCGGCTACGTCCTGGACGACCCGCACACGCCTGGCCCGGAGGAGCCCGCGCTCGTTCAGTACACCTCCGGGTCGACCTCGCGCCCCAAGGGCGTCACGCTCTCCCACGGCAACCTCGCGCGCAACGCCCACCACGCCACCGTCACCTACGACTACTCGGCCGAGCCCTCGCTGTTGAGCTGGCTGCCGTTCTACCACGACCTCGGGCTCGTCGGGGCGCTGCTCGTCTCGGTGACGCGCGGGCTCCCGATGTTCGTGATGGAGCCCACGACCTTCCTGACCGACCCGCTCGTCTGGCTGCGCGCGATGTCACGACACCGCTGCACGCTCACGCACGTCCAGAACCTCGCGCTCGCCCACTGCCTGCGCCGCACGCGCGACGAGGACCTGAGCGCGCTCGACCTGAGCGCGCT
>CAJXPN010000997.1 GCA_913058025.1 uncultured Myxococcales bacterium
TCTACACAGAGTAGATCGTCGGCAGCGTCAGATGTGTATAAGAGACAGCCTCAACCCTCTCCACGACCCGCGACACCCTCACATCGGGCCGATCCCCGGCAGCATCACCCTCAACGCCTCGGCGCACCCGCTTCGCACCCAGGACGTGTCGTCCTTCTCGATGACGCGCTCGAGCGCGCCCGTGTCCCCCTTCATGTAGGGCTCCTTGGTCAAGATCGCGCACGCGCTCTGGCGCACCCGCGGGTTGGCGTCCTCGAGCCTGGTGAACGCGTCGCGCGCGATCATCTGCCTGGCGGCCTCGCCAAGCGTCTCGTGGCGGTACACGAGCCGCCACTCGTAGGCGTCGTAGGCGTCTTGCGAGCGCGCGATCTCGAGCCCTCGGGCGAGCACCTCCAGGTTGTCGGCGCGCGCGAGCTCGCCGTGGAGTTGGCGGGTGACCTCGCCGCTCTGAGGCTCGCCGAGCAGCCGCAGGAAGAGCGCCGGGTCGCCAGGGTCCTCGGCGTCGGCCAGCGCGATCATGAGCGACCGCTTCACCTCGTGGTCGAGCTCGGCCTCCAGCGCGTCGCGTAGCGTCTGCACGGTGCCGTCCAGGCCCGCCATCGCGCGCGCGGCCTCGGCGCGAATCGTCACGTCCGGGTCGCGCAGCAGGCCCGTGAGCGCGGCGATGATCTCGGGCTCGAGCCGCGCGTAACGCGCCACGAGGTCGGGCGTCGACGTGCTCACCCAGCTGTATGCGTTGAGCGCGCCGCGCACGACCTGGCGCGTGTGCTGGTCCTCGCTCTCGAGCACGTCGACGACCTCCCTCACACACTGCATCTCCTTCCAGTAGTCCCACACGACCTGCCCGAGCCGCTCGGGCGTCGCGCCGCCGTCGGTCAGCAGGCTGCCCGTGAGCGCGCACAGCCTCCCCAGCTCGTCCTCGTCGAGATCCCCGATGAACGCGCCCATGTGCAGGCGGAGGTCCTCGTCGGGCGTCCTGACCCACCACCCGAGCGACCTCTCGGCCCACGCGAGCGCGTGGGCCCTCTCGGCGCCCGAGCTCGTGCGCAGCCAGAGCGTGGCGGCGAGCCCGGAGCGTTCGCTGCCGTCGACCTTCATCAGCGCGCTCAGGCGCTCGCGTTGCGCCTTCGTGGCCTCCCCGCGCGTGGCCGCGACGTACTGGCTGGCGTGGACTCCGAGCTCCTCGGCCTCCAGGCGCCCGAGCGTCGCGTCGATCACGCGCGCCGGGTCGCTCACGCCAAGGTTGCGATCGTCCAGTGCGCGAGTGAGCAGGGTCAGCGTCGGCTCGACGTGCGGCAGGCGCTCGCGCGTGAGCGTCGCGGTCGCGAGCTCGGGCAGCCACGTCTTCACCTCCCTCGGCCTCCTGTGCCTCTCGCCGCTCGGCGCCAGGAGCACGCGCACGTCCACCGGTTCATCGCCGTCCAGGCTCGCCGACTTCAGCCCCGCGAGCGCCATTTTGCCGCCGCCGTCGTGGTCGAAGGGGAGGTAGACCTGGGCCTGGTCCGGGGACGTGGTCACGAGCTCGAGCGCGCCTGCGCGCATCACGTAGATCCGCAGCGGCGCCGTGTCTCGGATCTCGCCCACGAGCATCAGCTCATCGACCCCGTCGGCGTCCAGGTCCGTGACCTCCATGTACGAGTAGTGCATGTATCCGCCGTCCTGGAGCGCCGGCTCGATGCGCTTCGGCCGCGCCGGGTCGCGCGCGTCGAAGGCGTGGTAGTGCCAGCTCGCGCCGCCCTCGCCGATGTACTCCATGAGCTCGAGCACGAGCTCGGGCGGCGCCTGCCCGTCGAGCTCGACCCAGAGCGTCCGCTCGAGCGTGACGCGCCCCTCCCCGCAGCACCTGTCCGCGTCGGGCTCGTGGAGCAACCCCTCGCGCGCGAGCAGCCGGTCCACGTCGACGGGCGGCAGCTCCGGCTCGGCCGGCGCCGGCTCCGTGAGCTCCACGCGAGGCAGCGCGCTCCGCTGGCACCCCGCGACCACGACCGCCCCCGCGATCCACAGCCCCGCCACCTTCCATGACACGTTCATCCGCGCTCCTTCTCTTCGCCTCGACGAGGCCTGGTGACCCGGGAGTAAGGATCGCTCCCTCGAGGCCAACACGCGAGCCTCATGCACGTCCTGGTCGCGGAACGTGAGCCAGGGCGCCGATTCGGACTTTACAGACCGACGGTCGGTCTCGATAATGCGTGCTCTCATTGGTGTTTGACCGACCGTCGGTCTGTTTGTCTGAAAGGAGGTTCAGTATGGTCCGCGTGGTCAAGGGCGCCAGCGAGCGCCGAGAGGAGATCCTGGGCGTCGCGCGCGCTCTGTTCATGCGCCGCGGCTACGACGGCACGTCCGTGCGCGACATGATCGACGCCGTCGGCATCTCCAAGGGCGCCTTCTACCACCACTTCGCCTCCAAGGCCGCCGTCCTCAGCGCGCTCACCGACACGCTCGCCGCCGAGCTCGCCGACATCCTCTCCGACCTCGTCGACGAGCCGCTCGATGCGCTCACCAAGCTCAACGCCTTCTTCACCCGCGTCGAGGGCTTCAAGGCCTACCGCGTCGGCCAGCTCATCGAGCTCGCGCGCGCCATCTACGACCTGTCTCTTATACACATCTCCGAGCCCACGAGACAGGCAGAAATCTC
>CAJXPN010000998.1 GCA_913058025.1 uncultured Myxococcales bacterium
CGTCAGATGTGTATAAGAGACAGCAGCCCCTTGTGCACCTCCCAGAACCCCCGAAAGGTCGCCCCCGCGAACCAAATCCCATGTTCCCTGCACGCTATTCAGTTCCCCAGCGGGGAACGCCAAGGGCCGCAGCCCCGGCGGCGGGGAGGGCAGCCGCGTTCCCTCCACCTCCCGTCGCAGACACGCGAACCACCCCAGGAATAGCCCCAGTGTCCACTCCCTGTTGGAAGGCGGGGCGCCAGGGGCGTGAGGCGCGGCGGCAGACCGGTGGTCTCAATGTAAGAGGGCGGACCCTGTGGGTCCGCCCTCACCGTTCGGTGTCGCGCGTGAACGGTCGGTTCAGCGGAGGTCGAACAGGATCTGTCCGCCGGCGGCGCTGGCGTGGACGGAGCCGCCCTCGTTGAGCTCACCGGAGAGGATGAGCGTGGCGAGGCTGCCCTCGACGAGGCGCGAGATCGTCTGGCGCATGGGCCTGGCGCCGAAGCGCTTGTCGTAGCCGCCGTTCTGGATGAGGTGCGCGACGAGCGAGTCGTCGAAGGTGACCTCGATGTCGGACTCCTCGGCGAGCCTGCGCGCCGAGTCGGCGAGCTGGAGGCGGGCGATGGAGGTGACCTCGTGGCGGGACAGGGGCATGAAGACGAGGCGCTCGTCGATGCGGTTCCAGAGCTCGGGGGCGAAGTGCGACTGTGCGGACTGGATGACCTGCCTGGTGAGCAGGGCGCGGTCGCGCTCGGGGCTCGAGCCGGGCTCCTTGCCGAAGCCGATGCGGGGGGCGTGCGCCTCCTCGCGCATGACACGATCGAAGGCCGAGGAGCCCAGGTTCGAGGTCATGATGACGACGGTGTTGGAGAAGTCGACGGCGCGGCCCTTTCCATCGGTGAGCCTGCCCTCGTCGAGGAGTTGGAGGAGCAGGTTGAGGATGTCGGGGTGCGCCTTCTCGATCTCGTCGAGCAGGACGATCTGGTAGGGGCGCCTGCGGACGGCCTCGGTGAGCTGGCCGCCGGCCTCGTAGCCGACGTAGCCCGGGGGGGAGCCGATCATGCGCGAGACGGAG
The DNA here is from genome assembly GCA_913058025.1 of uncultured Myxococcales bacterium. Taxonomy (GTDB): domain Bacteria; phylum Myxococcota_A; class Bradymonadia; order Bradymonadales; family Bradymonadaceae; genus CAJXPN01. Next base: position 1,055 of record CAJXPN010000998.1, read on the forward strand.
TGAGACTCCATGAACTCGGACATGTCCAGGCGCACGATCGCGTCGCGGTCGTGGAAGAGGAAGTCGGCGAGCGCCTTGACGAGCTCGGTCTTGCCGACGCCGGTGGGCCCCAGGAAGAGGAGCGAGCCGATGGGCCGCTGGGAGCGGAAGCCTGCGTAGTTCCTGCGCAGGACCTCGGCGACCGCGGAGATGACGTGGCCGTGGCCGATGACGTGCTCGCTGATGTGACGTTCGACGTCGAGGAAGCGGGCGCGGTCGGTGCGGGTGAGGCGGTCTGCGGGGAGGCCAGCCATGTCGGCGACGACGCTGGCGACGTCCTCGCGGCCGACCCAACGGCGCCCGGTGCGCGCGGCTCGGCTGCCAGCGAGGTCGAGGACGTTGAGGGCCTTGTCCGGGAGGCGACGCTCGTGCAGGTAGCGTTGTGAGAGGCGCACGGCGGCGTCGATGGCGGCGTCGGCGTAGGTGATGTGGTGGTGGCGCTCGTAGTGTGTGCGCACGCCCTGAGCGATGACGATTGCGGTGTCGACGCTGGGCTCCTCGACGTCGACGACCTCGAAGCGGCGCTGGAAGGCCGGGTCGGACTCGATGTACTGCGTGAACTCGTCGCGCGTGGTGGCGCCGATGCAGGGGAAGTGGCCGCGAGCGAGCGCTGTCTTGAGCTCGCCGGCGGCGTCGCCGCCGTCGCCCGACTGGCCCGCGCCGATCCAGGCGTGGAGCTCGTCGAGGAACACGATGACGTCGCCGTCTGCGGCGCGGACCTCGTCCTTGAGGCCTATGAGGCGCTCTGAGAACGAGCCGCGAAGGTGCGTTCCAGAGATGAGGCGGCCGAGCTCGAGCTCGATGATGGTGCGCTCGCCCATGCGGTCGCCGCGACGCGCCATGTCACAGAAGTGACGCGCGAGGCCCTCGACGATGGCGGTCTTGCCCACGCCGGGTTCGCCTACGAGCAGCGGGTTGTTGCCGCGGCGCTTTCCGAGGACGTCGCGCAGGCGGGTCGTCTCGAGGTCGCGACCGACGACGGCGTCGATGCGCCCCATGGCTGCTTCCTCGGTGAGGTTGCGTCCGAACTTGGAGAGCAGCGGGTACGTCGACGGGTCGAGGCGGTAGCGCGCCGCGAGCTTGGGGTCGGGGCGCTCAGGGGCGCGCTTGACGGGCTCCTTGGTCGAGGAGTCGTCGGGCGCGGCCTCGACGACCTCGGCGACCTCGGCGTCGGCGGGACTGGGCTCGGCGACGGGCTTGCTCGGGGGAGGCGTCGTGGGCGTCTTCTTGTCACCGAACAGGCGCATCGCGAGAGAGCGCGTGGTCTGCTCGGCGTCGAGGATGGCGTCCTCGGCGATCTTGAGGACGCCGTCGACGTCGTCAGCGGGAGCGACGGGCTCGACGACGGGGGCCTCCTGGGGCGCCCGCGAGAGCGCGCGCACTCGGCCGCTCACCTGGCGAGTGAACTCGCCGGTGGTCGGGGCCTCGTCGACCTCCTCGGGGAGAGGGCGCCGGAGGATCGCGGGGTGCGAGCTCGAGACGCGCTCGGAGGCTGTCTCTTATACACATCTCCGAGCCCACGAGACAGGCAGAAATCTCGT
>CAJXPN010000999.1 GCA_913058025.1 uncultured Myxococcales bacterium
GCGGCGCGCCCTCCAGATCAACGGAGAGAGCGCCGCCGACGCGAGCGCGAGCCTCACCGCCGACGCCACCAGCGGGTGCGTCGGCGCCGCGAGCCTGAAGAAGATCGCGGCGAAGGAGATCGCGCACACGCCGACGAACAGCGCGAGCCGAGCGCGCCCGGTGTGCTCAGCCTCGGCCATGGATCGCGTCGAAGCTCAGGTCGAACTTCGCGAGGTACTTGCGAAGGCGATCCGCGTCGTTCGAGGACTTCTTGCGCTTGCGCGACTCGCTGAAGAGCTCACGCCCCGCCTCGGAGAGCGAGCGCGACTCGGCGCACACCGAGACGACCTCGGCGAGCTGCGCGCGATCGAACCGGTCGAGCCCGGCGTAGGCCTCTGCGCCCAGGAGCGACTCGAGCGCCGCGAGCTCGTCACGGCGCTCGGGCGCGCTCGCGGCGCCCCAGTCGCGCTCGAGGCGAGCGACCTCGTCGCGGACCTCGTCGACGCCGATGCGCCCTCCCCCGGCGAGCGTGGCCATACGCGTGACCGACGCGTTGAGGTCGCGGAAGTTGCCCCTCCAACTCGACGACGGCGACATCGCGAAGCTCAGGTAGCGCGTGCGCGCCTCCTTGTTCATCGTGACGCGCTCTCCCGAGCCCTGCGACCATCGGTCGAGCTCGAAGTCGAGGTTCGGCTCGATGTCGGCGCGGCGCTGCGCGAGCCCCGGAAGCTCGAAGGACCACAGGTTCACGCGCGCGAGCAGGTCCTCGCGGAACTCCCCCTGCGCGACACGCTCGCGCAGCGCGCGGTTGGTGCCCGCGATGAGCTGGAAGCGCGAGGAGGCCTCACGATCCGAACCCACGGGCATGAACCGGCCGGACTCCAGCGCGCGCAACAGCATCGCCTGCTCGTCGAGCCCCAGCTCGCCGATCTCGTCGAGGAACAGCACGCCGCCGTCGGCCGCGCGCAGCAACCCCTCGCGCTCGCGCACCGCGCCCGTGTAGGCGCCCTTGGTGTGGCCGAAGAGCGTGGACATCGCGCCGTCGCCGCGCAGCGTGGCGCAGTTGACCTCGACGAACCGGCCCTCGACCTGACGCCGCTTGATCTTGAGGTCGTAGATGCGGCGCGCGAGCTGGGTCTTCCCCGCCCCCGTCGGCCCGGTGAGCAGGAGCGGCGCGGTCGACGCGAGCGCCACGCGCTCGATCTGGGCGATCATCGCGTTGAAGCCCGCGTCGAGCGTCTCGACCCCGGCCTTCAGGTAGCTCACGCCCTCGCGCGACTCCTCCTGGAAGCGCGCGAAGATCTGGTCGTAGCGCGACAGGTCCAGGTCGATCTCGGCGTAGCGCCCCGAGGGCGGCGTGTCCGCGCGCGGCGGAGAGCCCTGGAGCAAGCGCGCGGGCATGTGGCGCGACTCTGTGAGCAGGAACGAGCAGATCTGGGCGACGTGGGACCCGGTCGTGATGTGGACGAGGTAGTCCTCGCGATCCGTGTCGAAGGGGTAGCGCCGGGCGAAGTCGTGGAGCTCGGCGTAGACGCGCTCGAAGTCCCAGGGGTTCGGCAGGTCGACGAGGTGGTGGCGCACCTCGGTGCGCGGCGAGATCCTGGCGATGTCCTCGGTCACCTGCTGCGCGAGCGGGGTGAACCTGGACTGAAACATCAGCTCGAACCTGTCGATGAGCAGGTCCTCATGCTGAAAGAGCGAGACGCTGGGGCGCCAGCGGTTCCAGCGGCCAACGCCAGACCCCTGGTCGAGCGTCGTGCCGAGCATTCCTATGCACACGAGCGGTTTCACGAGGTCCTCACGGGTCATTCAAGGGGGAGCGAGGCGCCCTTGATGCGCGGACATGCACGCGGGGTTCGCGATATCCGCGCGCGCCGCCGTGTTTTTCCGGTGGTTGCTTGCAACAAGAGTGGCATCGGCGCCATGCTCGAGACATTAGCGAGGCGCACGTCGCGCCTCGAGACGCCATGAGCATAGCCGATGTCGACCCTGTCCGTACCAGATTACGCCCCATACTACTGCGAGGAGAACATCTGGCAGCTCGCCCGAGCTGGACGCTTCGAGCGCGGCCAGGCCGATGTCGTGTTCATCTCGAACGCGCAGCGCTCATGCCCGCTCTGGAGTCAGCGGGCGTGCAAGAAGCACGGCGAGCCGGTGTTCTGGGACTACCACGTCGTGCTGGTGCAGCATGATCCAGTCCGCAAGGTGATCGACCTGGACTCGACGCTGGGGAGCTCGCTCGATCCCGAGACCTGGTGGGGCGCGACGTTCCCCCTCATGGACTTCATCATCCCCGAGTTCCGCCCCCGCTTCCGCCTCATCGACGCCGAGCTCTTCGCGCGCACGTTCGCCTCGGACCGCTCGCACATGCGCAGCGAAGACGGCAGCTGGAAGGCAGCGCCTCCCCACTGGCCCTGCCCGTCACCGGGCGAAGCCGGCGTCGACCTCCAGATCTTCATCGACACGTCCGACGCCTCGGGCGCCCCGGGCGAGGTCCTCGACGACGTCGACTTCGTCAGCTACCTGACGCACGCGCGGCGCTTCAAGAAGAGCATCTGACGCGCCAGGTCGCCGCGTCGATCTCCTCGAACTCGAACTCCTGTCTCTTATACACATCTGACGCTGCCGACGATCTACTCTGTGTAGAT
>CAJXPN010001000.1 GCA_913058025.1 uncultured Myxococcales bacterium
GGACGAGGAGCGTGAGGTCGACGACGCCGGCGTCGACGTCGAGCTGTTCGACGACGTGGGCGTCGACGAGGTTCTTGTCGGAGTCGGGGGCGTTGATGGCGGAGAGGGCGTCGATCACCTCACCCTTGATGGAGAAGTCGTCCTTCATGACACGTATCCTGAGCAGAGATTCTGGGTATTGGGTGGGCGCCGAGGAGGCGCGCGCGTTCAGTCGTTCTGAGCGAGGTTTGGGCAGTTCGCCTTGTTGTCGCACTCGGCGTAGAGCTCGAGCTTCTTGCGCCGCAGCGTGTAGCCGAGCGTGACGGCGATGTCGGTCACCCTGTCGATGAGTCCGGGGTCGTTGAACTCGATGATGTGGTGGCAGTCGACGCATATGAGGTGGTCGTGGTGGGGATCCTGCTCGAAGACGGGGTCGTAGCGTTTGTAACCCTCTCCGAAGTCCTTCTCCACGGCGAAGCCCTGCTCCACGAGGAGCTTGAGGGTTCGGTAGACGGTGGCGTAGCCGACGCGGGGCTGCTCGAGGCGGACCTCGGCGAGGAGCTCGTCGGCGCTGATGTGCTCGTCGAGTGAGAAGAAGCGCTCGGCGATGATGTCGCGCTGGCGCGTGGACTTCAGCCCGCTCTCCTGGAGGCGAGAGTGGAAGGCGTCGATGGCAGCCTCGACGCGTGCGCGGGCGTCTTCTTCGGACGGTTCATCGAGGACGAACTCAGCGGTGTCTTGGATATCGTCCACGTTTGGAGGCTCGCGTGTGGTGGTCATGGGAGCGTGCGGCGCCCGTGAGGGGTGGCGCGAGCGCAAAGCTAGGGCAGCGTGTGGGTGTAGGCAACCGTAGAAGCGCGCGGGCCGGGATTCAGAAGTCGATGGAGTCCCGGACCTGGTCCTCCCAGCCGAACTTGAGGGGCTCGTGTTGCACGCTCTCCTCGAAGTGGGCGCGGAAGTCTTGCGCCGAGCAGTTCGCGGCGTCGGCGAGGCGCTCGACGTCTTTGGGGTCGTCGAAGTCCTTGCGGTTGAGCCGCTGCATGTAGCGTCGCGCGACGATGTAGGACTCGGCGTCGACGTCGACGTTGCGGATGCGTGTGCGGCCGGTGTCGGGGTCGCGCAGGCTGTCGAAGGTCATGGAGGCGAAGTCGCCGTTGACGATCATGACCATGGCGCCGGAGCCGCCCTCGGCGAGGAAGCGGACGGCGGCGAAGCCGAGGTCGCGGGTGTACTCGATGTCGAAGGGGACGGGGTCGGCGGAGCGGAGCTCGTAGCCGAGCTTGACGTCGTTGAAGCGCATGGGCCGTGAGCGAGCCTTCATCCGGCGCTCGAGCTCGAGGCCCAGCCACTCGCCCAGGCGGACGTCCGAGAGGCGGACGTGGCCGAAGTCGTCGCGGTCCATGTCGGGGAAGCTGTCGATGTCCTCGTCGTCCAGGCGCTCGATGAGCCCCTCGGCGAGGACGGCGACGCCCCAGGAGCGGTCTCGCGTGAGCGACTTCACGACGGCGCCCTCGATGATGGTGGCGATGGCGTCGAGCGTGATGGGGCGGTCGCCGAACTCCTCCGGGATGACGGCGAGGTTGGCGCCGGCGGCCTTTGCCATGCCGAGTGCGAGGTGCCCGGACTGCCGGCCCATGCTGACGACGAGGTACCAGCGCTGGCAGGTGCGTGCGTCGCGCATGAGGTTTTGGATGAGCTGGGCGCCGACCTGTCGGGCGGTGGTGAAGCCGAAGGTGGGGATGCCCTTGGGGAGCGGGAGGTCGTTGTCGATGGTTTTTGGGACGTGGACGGTGCGCAGGCCCTCGACCTCTGCGGCGACCTCCGCGGCGCCGAAGGCGGTGTCGTCGCCGCCGATGGTGAGGAGGAGGTCGATGTCGTGGGCGCGCAGGGTCTCGATGATGCGCGCCATGTTGTCGCCGTTGCGCGGGTTCGTGCGCGACATGCCGAGGATGCAGCCACCCTCGAAGTGGATGAAGGCGACGTCGTCGAGCGTGAGCGGCTGGAGCTTGTCCTCGACGAGGCCCTTGAAGCCGTCGCGCACACCCAGAACGTGCCAGCCGAGGTTGATGGCTTCGATGGTGACGGCGTTGATCACGGAGTTGACACCAGGCGCAGGTCCGCCGCTTGCGAGGATCGCGAGCTTCTTGGGTTCGTGCGGCATGGGTCAGCTCCTGGGTGGTGTGTCGTGGTGGCGAGGCGCGGGGTCGTCCCACGTTGTTCTAGCGCTCTGGGTGAGGGCTGGCAACGAGGCCCGCGAGGGAGAGGTAAGGTCGAGGTCGCGACGTGTGTTGTCGTGAGGGGGGCAGAGTCCGTATAGTGGGGAGTGATAGGGCACCCCGCCAGGGGGTGATGTGGCGAGGTCGAGCAGAGTACGAAGGAGTGGGCGTGAGCAACAAGGCGAGGGTGAAGAAGGATGCGTGGGCGAGCGATGAGGACGCGGGCGATTTGCTCGCGGGAATCCTCGACGAGACGGCCACCGCAGCGAGCGCCGAGCAGCAGCAGATGGAGGCGGAGCTGGCCGAGCGTCAGGCCGCCGAGAAGGCTGAGCGTGAGGCCGAGGAGGCGCGCAAGCGTCAGCAGGCCGAGGCCAAGCTGAGCGCCGAGGCCGACCGCCAGGCCCAGCTCCAGGAGAAGCGCACCGCTCGCC
>CAJXPN010001001.1 GCA_913058025.1 uncultured Myxococcales bacterium
TACGAGATTTCTGCCTGTCTCGTGGGCTCGGAGATGTGTATAAGAGACAGACCCGGGGAGGTAGCGGGCGTCGACGAGCTGCGAGATGCGCTGCATGACGATGTCGGTGACGGCCTGGAAGTTGGCGCCGTAGTCGCGCTCGGCCTGCTTGGTGAAGGGCGTGTAGGGCTCGTCGATGGTGTACGGGGCGAGCTCGCCGTCGGGCGTGATCGGCTCCCCGACGCGGTAGACGACGTCGCCGCCCTTCGAGAACGGGCTGTCGCCGGGGTAGAGGAGCTCGGAGCCGTTGCAGCCGATGGGGACGATGGTCGCGCCGGTGCGCAGGGCCATCTGGGCGAGGCCGGGGCGGCCCTTGGCGAGCGTGAGGGAGCGGGTGCCCTCGGGGAAGACGAGGACCTTGTGGCCGTGGTCGAAGGCCTGGAGGTTGAGCTCGATGAAGCGAGACATCATCCGCTCGAAGAGGCGGTCCATCGCCTCGAAGTAGGTCTCCTTGAGGGGGTCGAAGCGGATACCGAGCATGTCACGGGGGGTCTCGAGGAGCATCTCGACCTGGCTGGAGACGCCGTGGGCGCGCGCCCGGGCGCGGACCTCCTTGGTGTCGTGGTAGCCCTCGTCGAGGGCGTCGCGGAGCATCCGGTAGGTCTGGTCGTCGGGCGGCGCGTGGAGCAGGCGCACGGCGTCGGAGGTTATGAGGTAACCTCGAGACGGCGTCGGGATGTTGTTCGTGGACTGAAGGAACCACGCGGAGGCGGGGTTGTTGAAGTACTTACCCTTGACCCAGGTGGCGGTGAACATGCTCGGCTTCTGCTTGAGCCACGCGTTGACCTGAAACGGGAAGTAGTTGTAGCGGTCGGTGTGGTTCATCGCGAGGTACACACGACCCGTCTCCGGGATACGCTCGTACCCCTCGATGGTGATCGTGGTGCGCTTGCCAGGGATCGCGTAGCTGGGCGCCAGGACGAGCCCGCCAGCCACCATCTGTCCGTAAGGCCACCTTGAGATCTGGAGGCTCTCCATGAAATCGAGCGTGAGCATGTTGTGGGCGTCCTTACGAAAGGTGTGATTATGAGCGACCAAGAGGGCCCCTCTACTTAAGGTGTATCGGCGAACAGGCGCGTGCGCAACGTGCGCGTCGCCCGATCCCACCGCGCGCGTCGACGCGCGCTCGCTCGCCCGCCCGCGCGGGTCAAAAACGAGCGATGTCCAATGATATGGAAGGAACCCGAATCATGACCGCCGACGAGACCTTCTCGGAGCTGCGCGCGCTGCTGGCGCGCGAACCGGAGAGGGACGACTGGATCTCGCTGGTGCGCCTGCTCGACGCGCTCGACGCCGGCCCGCCCGCCGAGCGCGAGCGCTTCGACGCCTGCTACGGCGGACACCTCGAGCTCGGGCTCGACCGCTGGCCAGCGGATGTGAGCGCGATCGACTGGGACGAGACCTCGGCTCGGGGCAGCGCGCTGGCGCGCACGATGAGGGTCGAGTGGGTCGAGGAGATGAGGGCGTAGCTCGAGGCGGAGCCGACTGAGCAGGTGTGGGCGCGCATGCTGATGTTCGCGGGGTTCACCTCGAAGATGAAGGCTCCCGAGCGCGCGAGGTTCAGGGACGAGGAGGCGCCCTCGATCATCGAGGCGATGTCGAGCTGGGCGGCGGACCTGATGAGGGTCGACGGGATAGAGCCGTCGAGGGAGCAGCTCGCGCTCACGCTCGGGTTCGGCAAAGAGCGCAAGGCGAAGAAGGCGGAGGTCGACGCGCTCGCCAAGAAGTGGAGGGGGCAAGGCGTACCGGCACATCGAGGGGCTGGAACTCCTGGAGCTCGGCGGGCACGTCGAGCACACGGTCACGGCGCTGGCGGGGCTGCGGCGGCTCGACATCGAGTTCGGCTGCGCGGCGCCGGGGCGGCCGATGTGGGGGGCGCTCGACGCGCTCACGCCAGCCGGAGGGCTCGAGGGGTTGCGCCTGACGAGCCTGGGAAGCGCGCACGTGGGGGCGGTTCGACGGCGCACACGCGGCGTACCGAGGCTCCGCCAGCTCAAGCTCGGGGTGGGCGTACACGTGAGCCAGCGCGACCTGATCGCGCTCGCGGAGAGCCCGCTGTACGCCCAACTCGAGCGCCTCGAGCTGCACCTGACGTTGATGGCCGAGGGGGAGGCGGCCCACCTCGCCGGGCCCGCGCGCAGGGCCGCGCGCAGGGAGGGGTGGCTGCGCGCGATGATCGATGGGACCGCCCGAGCGAGCTCGAGCCGCCCTTCGACCTGGGCGGCCCGTTCGACGCGGCGCACTCCTACTCATGAGACGCGCCGGAGCGCAAGACCGACAACGATCGCGTGGGCGATGAGGTCGCGGGTTGCGCGATGGGAGAGCGTGGAGTAGTTTCCTTCTCGCACGTGGAGAACAGTGAGTGTTCGTGGAGGTCGTTGTAGGGCGATGACCTTCGCATCAGAACATGAAACGTTCGAATACGAGCTCTACATAAGAGGCCAGTTCTCTGGGCAGGTTTAGCCATCAGGACGACGTTGCGTCGTCCAGGCGTTTACCCACCACAGCGAACACAAGGAAGGCTGTTCCAGGATTCGCTGATCCCCCATATACCCCTACTAGGGGCTGTCTCTTATACACATCTG
>CAJXPN010001002.1 GCA_913058025.1 uncultured Myxococcales bacterium
GGAGGAGCGCGGGTGCTCGTTGATGGGAGGCGCGGCGCGCTGCGCGTCGATGGTCGCAGGAGACGGCGTCGTGTGGGTCGCGGTGGGCGGGCGAGCGGGCGCCAGAGCAGTGGTGACGTGCGCCTACGCGGGGGGGGCCGCGAGGCGCGGGGAGCTCCCGGAGGTCTGTTCGAAGGTGCTGAACCCGCTTTGAAAACGTCTCGTTTCCGTGGCAGTCTGACGCGGTCCTCGATGACGCGCGCGGCGGCTCATTTGCTTGCGGCGTGCAACCTGAAACGCGAACGAACAGGCAGGGAATGAGATGATGATGGACCCACGAACTTCGCTCCACCCGACCGCGTTCGTTCTCGCGTGTGTGGGCTTGCTGCTCGCGGGCTGCCCGCAGTTCCCGGACGAGGAGCAGGGCGAGGGGCCGAACAACACGACGGACCCGAACAACACGACCGTGACGACGGGCCCCAACAACACGACGCCGCAGGTGCGTTCGTGCGGTCAGCGGGTCGAGTTCGCGGGCGCGCAAGCGGCCGCGAGCGTGACGATCTCGGGAGAGTTCAACGGCTGGGACGACGTGGCGACGCCGCTGGCGCGTGAGGGCGGCGTCTGGTCTGCGGTGCTCGACCTCGAGCCGGGGCAGTACGCGTACAAGTTCGTGGTCGACGGGGAGTACGAGGGCGCGCCGCCGCCCGAGGTGTACACGAAGTGGGACGGGGGCTTCGAGAACCGCGCGCTCATCGTCGAGGATTGCGCGCTGCCGACCTGGGAGGTGCTGCGGAACAGCGTCGACGGCGCCGGCGAGGTCTCGGCGACGTTGAAGTTCGTGTCGGGGGTGAGCGGGGACGCGATCGACCCGACGTCGCTGACGTTGACGGTGAACAGGCAGGAGATCGAGCCTGCCTCGATCGACGAGGGCGCCGGCACGGTGGAGGTGCGCTACCAGGCGCCCTCATACGGCAAGTACACCGTGCGCGCGGTGGCGAGCGACACGTCGGGCCGGGAGGTCGAGGGTGGCGAGCTCTGGCTGCCGATGTGGCACGAGGAGGAGGAGTTCGTCTGGCAGGACGCGACGATGTACCTGATCTTCACGGATCGGTTCCTCGACTCGGACGGGGGATCGCCGGTGCCCCCCATCCAGGACGTGGCGCCGATCGCGGGGTACATGGGCGGCGACTTCAAGGGGATCGTGGACAAGATCGAGGAGGGGTACTTCAACGACCTCGGCGTGAACCTGCTCTGGCTCTCGCCGGTTTACGAGAACAGCGAGGAGAGGTGGGTCGGAGGGAGCGGCGACTTCTACACGGGCTACCACGGCTACTGGCCGATCGACCCGCTCAACGCCGAGACGCGCTACGGAGACACGGGCGGTTCGGCGAACGAGCGCCTCCAGTTGCTCATCGACAAGGCGCACGAGCGGGGCATCCGCGTGCTCTTCGACGTGGTGCACAACCACGTCCACGAGGACCACACGTACTGCGCGACGAACCCGGCGTGGTGTGAGCTGACGTGCACGTGCGGCTCGGACGGGTGCGGCTGGGACGACCTGCCGCTGATCTGTCAGTTCGCGTCGTACCTGCCGGACCTGAGCTATCAGAACCACGACATCCTGACGAAGCAGGTCGACGACACGGTGGCGCTGGCGGCCAAGTTCGACGTGGACGGGCTGCGCGTGGACGCGGCCAAGCACATGGACCACGTGATCATGAGGACGCTGCGTGGCCGCCTGAACGAGCTCGAGGAGCAAGGCGCGGCGCCGTTCTACACCGTGGGCGAGACGTACACGTTCACGGACGGTCACGGCCTGATCATGGAGTACGTGGCCGACTACGAGCTCCACGGGCAGTTCGACTTCCCGCTGCTCTACCCGATCCGCGACGTCTTCGGGAAGGACACGCAGGGCTTCGTTGGCCTGGAGGCCGCGGTCAAGATCTCGGAGCGCGTCTACGGCGACTTCTACGAGTGGATGTCGCCGTTTCTTGGGAACCACGACATCCCCAGGTTCGTCACCGAGGCGCTCGGGAACGACTTCGACCCGTGGGATCAGAGCGTGGACGTGATGGGGCAGGGGCCGCAGGACACGATCGCCGACGAGCAGTGGAACGTGATCAACCGCATGAGCATGGGGTTCGCGTTCCTGCTGACGCAGCCGGGCATCCCGCTGATCTACTACGGCGACGAGGTCGGCCTGGCGGGCGCGGGCGACCCGGACAACCGGCGCATGATGGACTGGACGTGGAACGCCGGTCAGCAGGAGCTCTACGACCGAGTGAAGACGCTCGGTCAGGCGCGCCAGGCGCTCGAGCCGCTGCGTCGAGGGGCTCGCAAGGAGCTCTGGGTCGACGACACGATGTACGTCTACGCGCGCGTGAACGGCCCCGGCGACGTGGTCATCGTGGCGATGAACAAGGGGGAGGCGCGCAGCGTGGAGGTGACGCTGCCCACGGAGCTCGGGCTCGGGAACACCAGGCTCGTGTCGTACAACTCCGACCGTGAGGTGATCACGGGGACGTCGACGGTGACGGTCGAGCTGAACAACTGGGAGTACGCGATCTTCTCGGTGGAGTGAGGCGCGGGCTCTTTGGGGCTGTCTCTTATACACATCTCCGAGCCCACGAGACAGGCAGAAATCT
>CAJXPN010001003.1 GCA_913058025.1 uncultured Myxococcales bacterium
AAAAACAAGATCAAGATCAAAAGAATTTAACCATTGAGCGCGCGGGCGGCTCGCCATGGCGAGACACAACGAAATTGACAAGCGGAGGGCGCGCGGCGGACAACGTGGGGTAGCGCGTGTGGCGTGATCGCCTCCGAAGGCCTCGCCCGCGCTTTGTCACGATATATACAATATACAAGGGCTCACCCGCTCCGCGAGGCGAGCTGAAGGACTCGAGACCCGATGGAGATCATATACGCGTTGGTGGGCTGCGCCGTGGGCGGGCTCATCGCGTTCCTCTTCATGAGGAGCAAGGTCGAGCAGGAGAAGAGTAAGAGAGAAATCGAGCGTTCGAAGGCGGACTCGGAGATGCAGCGCAAGGTCGACGAGCGCGTCGACGGGTTGCGTGACGAGACGATCGAGAAGACGCGCAAGCGCGTCGAGCGCGACCTCAAGGACGAGCTGACCGATGGGGTGCGCGCCGAACTCGAGGAGCGCCTCGAGCAGGAGGTGCGCGCGCATCTCGAGGCCGCCACGCGTGAGGACATCAAGCAGCTGGAGTCGAAGGCCGAGGTGAAGCGGGGCGCGCTGCTCAGGGACGCCGAGCGCAAGGCGACCGAGCTCGGGCTCGCGGCCAAGCGAGACGCCGAGGAGGAGCTCAAGGAGCGCCGCCAGACGCTCGAGAAGGCCGACGAGCGTCTGTCCAAGCGCGAGGAGCTCCTCGACGTTCGCGCGTCCAAGCTCGAAGAGCGGGAGGAGGACTTCAAGCGCTCCGCGTCCAAGCTCGACGCGCGGGCCGGGCAGCTCGAGGCAAAGGAGGCGGACTTCACGAGGCGCGAGGGCGAGGCACAGCTCGAGCTCGAGCGCGTGGCGCGCCTGTCGAACGAGGACGCCAGGAGGGAGGTCGTCGAGAAGGCCGCTGGCCAGGCCAAGATCGATGCAGCGCGCGCGGTGCGCGCGATCGAAGAGGAGGCTATGGACGAGGCAGATCGCCGCGCCAAGAAGATCCTCTCGGTCGCGGTCCAGCGCTACGCTGGCGAGTACGCCGTGGAGCGCGCGGTGAACGTGGTGCAGCTCCCGTCCGACGACCTCAAGGGTCGCATCATCGGGCGCGAGGGGCGAAACATCCGCGCGCTCGAGGCGGCCACTGGCGTGGACGTGATCATCGACGACACGCCGGAGGCGGTGATCGTGTCGGGCTTCGACCCGGTGCGACGTCAGATCGCCAGGCTGACGCTCGAGAAGCTCATCTCGGACGGGAGGATCCACCCGTCCCGCATCGAGGAGGTCGTGGCGAAGACCGAACAGGAGGTCGCCAAGCAGATCAAGGAGGCCGGCGAGCGCGCGGCGTTCGAGCTGGGAATCCACAAGCTCCACCCCGAGCTCTCCAAGATCGTGGGCCGGCTGAAGTTCAGGACGAGCTACGGCCAGAACATGTGGTCACACTCGATCGAGGTGGGCTTCCTGTGCGGGCTCATGGCCGCGGAGCTTGGCGTGAACGTGAAGCTCGCGCGCCGCGCGGGCCTGCTCCACGACATCGGCAAGGCGCTCACGCATGAGCAGGAGGGGAGCCACGCGCTCGTCGGCGCCGAGCTCTGCGATCGCTACGGTGAGACCGAGATCGTGAGGAACGCGGTCGCGGCGCACCACAACGAGGAGCCTCAGAACTCGGTGATCGCCCACCTCGTGATCGCGGCGGACGCGCTCTCGGGAGCTCGCCCCGGCGCGCGCCGCGAGATCCTCTCGACCTACATCAAGAGGCTCGAGGATCTCGAGCGCATCTCGATGAGCTTCGAGGGCGTGGAGAAGACGTACGCCATCCAGGCGGGCCGTGAGATCCGCGTGATGGTGCAGAACTCCAAGGTCGACGACGACCAGGCGTTCGTGCTCAGCCGCGAGATCGCCCGCCGCATCGAGGACGAGCTGACGTACCCGGGTCAGATCCGGGTGATGGTGATCCGGGAGACGCGCGCGGTCGACATCGCGCGCTGAGCAGGCGCTGGCGCCGGGCGGGCTCGCGCCCTGCGAGCCCGTCACCCATCGAACCGAGCAGACTCAGGGGAGGCGGCTGTCGATGCGCGCGATCCCGGAGGTCGCCGCGTTGGCGACGGCCGACGACCTGTCCTTCTCGAGGGGGACGAGGGCCGCGCGCGTCTGCGCGTCGGGGAAGATGTCCGCGAGCGTGCTCGCGGCGAAGGCGCGCTCATCGGCGGCGACCTTGCGCCCCGCGGCGGCGGCGGCGAGGACCTCCCGGGTCTTGGCGCAGACGACCGGGTTGGTCTTGAAGGGGTCTCCAGAGGCCTTGTTGGTGCTGCACATGGTGGGGATCACGCGTGAGAGCGGCTTGGCGTACGTGCCCTTCTTCACGCGGGCGAGGGACTCGTCGAGGATGGGGACGAGCCACCGCTCGACCTCGAGGCAACCGTAGACGATGGAGCGGGCGGGGCCAGCGTCCCACTCCCCGCTCATCTCGGGGAGCTTGGATGCGAGCCACGGGCACAGGAGGTCCTGGCTCTCGAGGGTCCACTTCTGCATGTTTCGCGGGGCGAAGAAGGCGGCGCGCTGGAGCTCGGGGTGCTCGGCGTCCTCTGTCTCTTATACACATCTGACGCTGCCGACGATCTACTCTGTGTAGATC
>CAJXPN010001004.1 GCA_913058025.1 uncultured Myxococcales bacterium
CACGCACCCCGCGCTGCGCCTCGGCCTCGCCGCCGACCTCGGCCCCAACGAGCTGCGCCAGCACTGCCGGCGGCTCTGGGAGGGCTACCGCCGGGAGGCCACCGTCTCGCTCGTCTTCAACGACGACGACGCCCGCGCGCGACAGGCCGACGCCATCGAGCGCCTCTACAAATCTCAGCTCACGCTCCCCGGCGAACACGCGCCCGAGCAGGCCATCTACCCCCGCGCCGCCACGCCGGCGTCCTCGGCGCCGTCGGCGATTCCACGCGCGCGCGCCGACACCCCCGCGTCGCCGCTCACCGACCCGCCGCCCGTGCCCGCGCCGCCCTCTCGCCCAGACCGCGTCCGCTCCCCTGGGCAGACCATCGCTCGCCTGCGCCGCCAGCACGGGTTCTCACTCGGTGAGCTCTCCAGCAGGACGCACATCGGGCTCAAGTACCTCGCCGCCATCGAGGACACCGACCTCGACATCCTCCCGCGGCCCGTCTACCTGAGCGGCTACCTCCGCGAGATCGCGCGCACCTTCGGCGTCGAGCCGCAACCCCTCATCGACGAGTACTTCCGCCTCCTCGACGACCTCCGCCGCTCCGACCCCTGACCTGCGCGCTCGCAGATCTCCCTCCGTGACGCGATCAGTGACCCCCGAAGGGCTCACGACCAGGCGGCGATGTTGAACAGAGCGCGTCCGTGGCGCGTCGCACTCTCGTATCGGCACCGCTCACGAGAGACACACCATCGCACAGCATCCTCCACGCACGCTCCCGCTCGTCCTCACGCTCGCGTGCGCGTCCTGCTCCATGACCCCGCCCCAGCTCCGGGGCGCCGCAGAAGACCCCCGCCCCCCATCACAACGGGTTCACGCGCTACCGGATCGTCACGGAGCGCGCCGCAGGCGTCGAAATCGAGTTACCTCGTCGGGCGAGGCAACCCAATCAAGGGCGTGCGACGTCTTCGACCTGCCCGACGAGGCCGGCAACCCTCGTGAAGAGGTTCCCCCCCTGCGGCTGAGAGCTCCCCGAGCGCGTCGGACCTGCGGCACATTCGAGGGCTTCGGCGCGCGTGACGCAACGCGACGCCAAGAACGCTGACCCGAACACTTTTGCGTGCCCTCGTTTCGGTGGTACACTCGCGAGCGGAACGCCCCACACGAACCCTCTCGACAGGACCCCCACATGGCCAAGATCACCGACGTCGCCAAGGCCGCACAGCGCGCTCGCGTCATCGCCTCCGACATGACCATCTACCCTGACATCCAGCGCAAGATCGAGGCGGGGATCAAGAACGACAACCTGTTCGACGAGCTCCAGGGGATCATGCAGGAGGCGCGCTCGCACTTCGAGTCCTACGTCTCCGACGACATCGTCCAGAACACGAACGTCCTCGAGAAGGCCTTCATCGACATCGTCTTCGCCAACTCGGGCCACATCGAGAGCACCATCTGGTGAGCCAACCCGAGCCCACGACCACCCTCCACCGCTTCCGCGCCGAGCCCGAGGACGTAGGCTCCCGCCTGGACGTCTTCCTCACCGACCTCGACGACCCCTCCATCACGCGATCACAGGTCAAGCGGTGCCTCTCCGACGGAGAGGTCACAGTGAACGGCGCGCGCGTGAAGGCTGGCTACAGGCTGCGTGACGGCGACGAGATCCTCTGGTCACACGCCCCGCCCAGGCCCCTCTCGGCGACCCCGCAGGACATCCCCATCGAGGTCCTCTACGAGGACGAGCTCGTCGCCATCGTAGACAAGCCCGCGGGTATGGTCGTCCACCCTTCGTACGGACACCCCGACGGCACCCTCGTCAACGCGCTGCTCCATTACATGGGCTCGAAGCTGGCCGAAGGGTCAGGCCCTCTGCGACCCGGCATCGTCCACAGGATCGACAAGGACACCTCCGGCGCCCTCGCGGTCACCAAGACCGACGGCTCGCACGCCCACCTCTCGTCGCTCTTCGCCGCGCACACCATCGAGCGCGCCTACCACGCCCTCGTCGTCGACCAGGGCCTCGACGACGAAGGCACATTCGCCACGTTGCATGGGCGCTCTCGAGGCGACAGGTTCAGGTTCTCGAGCCGCGTGACGAAGGGCAAACGCGCCGTGACCCACTACAAGGTCCTCGAGCGATTCGACACACAGGCCGCGCTCGTCGAGTGCCGCCTCGAGACCGGACGCACGCACCAGATCCGCGTCCACTTCTCCGACGCGGGCTGCCCCCTTCTCGGAGACAAGCTCTATGGAGGTAGAGCGGCCACCTCCGTGCGCGTCATAGACCGCCAGGCGCTCCACGCACTCACCCTCGGGTTCGAGCACGCCGACGGGCGCGAGGTCGACGTCTCGTGTCCCTACCCCAAAGACTTCGCCGAGGCGCTCGAGGCGCTCCGCGCGGGCAAGCGCTGGCGCACCTGAGCGTCACTCGCTCGCGGCCGCGGCGGCCATGATCCGTGCGTGGAGCGGGCGCGTGAGGTAGACCTCGCGCAGCTCAGGGTCCGTGATACCCGCCGCGCGCCCCTCGATGACCTCTCGGGCTCGCCTCGCGAGCTCGGCGCGCTCCTCCTCGGTCCCCTCGACCCCTGTCTCTTATACACATCTCCGAGCCCACGAGACAGGCA
>CAJXPN010001005.1 GCA_913058025.1 uncultured Myxococcales bacterium
CGAGATTTCTGCCTGTCTCGTGGGCTCGGAGATGTGTATAAGAGACAGTTCTTCCACGACGCGAAGTGGTGAGCCCACGTCGCCCACACCACACATCCATGAGGTCCCCGTCATGAACCCACAGATCGACCAGATGTTCTCCTCGGCCGAAGGCCGCTACCTCGAGCCCGTCGAGCAGGCCGCGCTCATCGACTTCGCGTCCTCGCTCGACCTCCGCCTCGCGGCGATGCGCGAGCTCCAGGAGAAGGAGTCCGCGCTCGTGGCCGCGTGCGTCGACGAGATGCTCGCGTCCGATCCCGGCCTCCACGAGCGCCACGTCGAGGTCCGAGAGAAGGCCATCCGGGACATGACCCTGGTGCTGCGCTGCTGCGCGACCGCCATGGTCCGCGACTCCGACACCTACCTCCAGCAGCGCCTGCTCCCCTGGTTCCGCTCCATCCTCACCGCCTTCGAGATGCAGCAGGCCGCCCAGGCGGCCTACACCTCGCTCCACGAGCGCTGCGGCCAGGAGCTCGACCCGAGCCACTTCGCGCTGATCTCCCCCTTCCTCGAGTCGACCGTCCGTGAGCTGACGAAGCCTCCGACTCAGTGACCCCACCCGACGAACACACCTCCGCCGAGGCAGCCCCATGCAACAGACGAGCTACCGACACAAACTCACGAGGTTCGACCTCCCCCCCACGCCCCACTTCTCGCGGGACGACTACCTCCAGGGGGACTTCGACGCGGGCACCCTCAAGACCACCTTCGGCACCCGCGTCATCGTGCTCCCCGAGGAGCTCGTCCGCGGCCTCCACGAGGCCCTCGAGTTCGAGACCGGCCGGGCCTGGTCCGTCGTCTGCTACAGCTGCGGGCGGAACTGGGGCGCGCGCCTGATGCAGATGATGCAGCACGAGTGGCGCGAGCATCACCGCCAGCAGCTCGAGCACATGGACTTCCACATGTTCGAGGTCTGGATGGGTGAGTACTTCCGCTTCAACGGCTGGGGCGAGCTCTCGATCGACTTCTCGCTCGAGCACCGCGGGATCGTCCAGTTCTGGCTCAAGGACTCCGTCCTCGACACGATCCTGGCCGACTTCCCTCACGACTTCGTCAACGAGATCTTCTCGGGCGTCGTCGCGTCGATGTCGACCTGGCTCGCCGGCCGCGAGCTCGACTGCATCGAGGTCGCGCAGGCGAGCGCGGACGAGCGCGGCGCGCTGCTCGCGGTCACGCTCCCCGAGCGGGTCTCGCACGCCCGCCGCATGCGCGCCTCGAACGCCTCGGTCGACGAAATGCTCGACGCGTTGAGCGCGTCGCCGGAGGGCTCCTGAAGCGGAGCAGGAGAGGGCTATGATGATGGACTCGTTGGACAACCAGTTGGACTCTCGAAAGCCCACGCTCGAGCGCCTGGGCATCACCAGAGATGGTGTCGAGGGGTCGCGCGCCGGCGAGGTCGTCGATGGCCGCTGGCGGCTGGTCTCCAGGATCGGCCACGGCGCGTTCGGGCAGGTCTATGAGGCGCGCGACCAGGACGGTCGCCGCGTCGCGCTCAAGATCTTCAACGACGCGTTCCTCAACTCGGGCTACCTCCAGGAGCTCGGGCTGATGTTCGACGAGTCCCACCCGAACATCGTCAAGATCCTCTCCTTCGGCTACACCTCCGGGCGCAAGTACATCACCTACGAGTTCGTCCCCGGCGGGACGCTGCGCGACTTCCTCGTGCACGAGCGCCGCGTGAACCCGAAGGACGCGCTCGAGCTCCTCTCGGGGGTCGCCCGCGGGCTCGCGTTCGCCCACGACCGCAGCGTGGTCCACCGCGACCTCAAGCCCGAGAACATCCTCCTCTCCTCCCCCCAGATGCCCGTCCAGGTGAAGCTGTGCGACTTCGGCCTGTCAGCCCGCTTCTCCGAGGGGGAGCGCCTGAACTCGTCCTTCGGCTCGCCCGCGTACATGGCCCCCGAGCAGTTCGACGGCGACTACGACTGGCGCGTCGACTTCTACGCGCTCGGCGTGATCCTCTACGAGATGCTCTTCGGCCGCCGACCCTTCACGGGCGACGCCACGAGCATCTGCTACGCCCAGAAGAACCACGACATCGCGCTGCCCGAGCGGTCGACCGCTGGCCTCAACGAGCTGCTCCGCAAGCTCCTCGACAAGGACCCCGACGAGCGCTTCCAGTCCTCCGGTGAGCTGCTCGAGGCGCTCGACGTCTGCGCCGCGCGCCTCGAGGTCGAGGGCGCCAGCGGCCGCATGCGCCCGCCCGAGCGCCACCAGCTCACGCTCCGCCAGCGCTGGCTCGCCTCGCTCCCCCAGTGCCCCCGCGCGTACGGCATCTCGCCCGAGGGCGAGCTCGTGTTCTACGCCTCGCGCCGCCTCATCTGCGTCGACCATGAGGGGCAGTTCATGGAGCTGCTTCGGCCAAGCGAGCGCATCGAGTCGTTCGCCACGGGCGGGGGCCTGCTCGCCTGGCGCTGCCGCGAGCGCGTCCACGTCCTGCGCGACGACGAGCTCACGAGCTGGGCGCTCGACCCCGGCATGGACGCCTCCGCGTGCCGACTCATCACCTCGCCAGACGGCGAGCACCTCCTCGCGCTCACCCCCGCCTACATCTACCTGTACACGCG
>CAJXPN010001006.1 GCA_913058025.1 uncultured Myxococcales bacterium
CGAGATTTCTGCCTGTCTCGTGGGCTCGGAGATGTGTATAAGAGACAGCGCTGGAGATCATCGCGCGGGTGATCTTCGGAGTCGTCGAGGAGGACGAGGTCCGTGAGATCATGGACGCCGTGGACGCGCTGGTGGGCAAGCTCACGCCGATCCTGCTGTTCGACCCGCGCTTCCACGTCGCGCCGCTGGGGCTCGGGCCGTGGGCGAAGTTCAAGGCGAAGCGGGACAGGCTCGACGGGCTGATCGAGGCGCTCGTCGAGAGGCGCCGGAGCTCGGGCGAGCGCGGCGACGACCTCCTGAGCATGCTGCTCGACGCGCGCTATGAGGACGGCGAGGCGATGTCCTACGCCGAGATCCACGACGAGCTCGTGACGATGCTCGTGGCGGGGCACGAGACGACCTCGGTCGCGCTCGCGTGGTCGCTCTACCACCTGCACCGGAACCCCGAGGCGCTCGAGGCGCTGCGCGACGAGCTCGACGCGGCCCCCGAGGAGCTGGCCCAGCGCGCCAGGATGCCCTACCTCAAGGCCGTCTGCGACGAGACCCTGCGCGTGACCCCCGTGCTCCCGGACATCGTGCGCGTGTTGAACGCGCCGATGACGCTGTTGGGTGTGGAGGTGCCCGCGGGCTGGTGCGTGGGCGTGGCGATCACCACGATCCACCATGACCCCGACATCTACGAGGAGCCGGACGCGTTCCGGCCCGAGCGGTTCATCGGGCGCAAGTACTCGCCCTTCGAGTTCATGCCCTTCGGCGGCGGCCACCGCCGCTGCATCGGCGCGGCGTTCGCGTCCTTCGAGTCGATGATGGCGCTCGACGTCGCGCTCTCCGAGTACGCGTTCGAGCTGCTCGAGCCCGAGGCGCTCGTCCCCACTCGCCGGAACGTCACGATGGGTCCGAAGACGGGCGTTCGGATGAGGATGCTGGGCGCCCGCGAGCGCCGGGCCTGAGGCCAGCGCGCCCGATAAGTTGTGGGTGACACCTTTTTTCGACCCCCGCGCACCTTCGATGGACCCTGTCACATCTGATACCTAGTATTCAGTAGGTATGCGATGTCGCATCGACCAGAGGTTTGAGATGAAGAGCGGATGGAGCTTGGTGTGGGGGGTGGGTTTGGCGTTCGTCCTGGCGGGCTGCGGTGAGCGAAGCACCGGGCTCCCGGAGGAGATCTGCGGCCACTGCAGGTACGTCAACGGGTTCAGCGACTTCGACGAGTGCACGGAGTACCGGGGCACGGAGTGGAGCGTGTCGGACATGGAGTCGGATTGCGACGGCAACGACGGCACGTTCATCATCGAGCAGGCCTGCCCGGAGAAGATCAACCTGGGCGCGTGCGTGTTCGACGGGGGCACCCAGAGGGTGCGCCGGTCGATCGTGGTGACCTCGGACGACACGGCGTGCGCGAGCGCGAAGCAGGGTTGTGAGCTGTTCGGCGGCGGCGCGTGGGTCCCGAGCGAGCCATGCGGCGGCGACGTCGTGAGCTACGGCGTGCCGTCTGGCGAGGTCTTCCAGCAGCCGGTGTTGATCTGCGAGCCGCCGATCGAGGGCGAGGAGCCCGGCGTGAACGAGGACGGCACGGTGTGTACGTGGAACTCGATCGCGGGCTGCACGGAGGAGGGCCGCAAGTACAAGGACTACGCCTCGTGCGAGCCTGTGCTCACGCAGCGCCCCTACGTCCCGGTGGCCGCGCGCGTGGTCGACGAGCCCGACCCCAGGATGCAGGACCCCGAGTACGTCGAGGAGCTCGACTGGGTTAAGGAGCAGATCGAGGCGTGCGCGTGCGTGTGCTGCCACTCCGACCAGCTCTCACCCAACGGGGAGCCGTCGAACTGGTACATCGAGGCGCCGGGCAACTTCGTCGACACGTTCTTCGACTCGGGCGTCGCGTTCGCGGCCGACTACACGGACTCGCTGGCGCTGGGTGCCCACGATCCCAGCGAGAACAACGGCTTCGACCGCACGCGCTCCCCCATCCCCTCGACCGACCCCGATCGCATGGTCGCGTTCTGGCGCAACGAGTTGGCCAATCGAGGCCGCACGCCCGACGAGTACCCCGGGTACCCGTCGGCCGTGCCGGTGCTATCGGTCCAGCTCGACTACGACGCGCAGTCTTGCCCCAGCGGCGTGGGCGTCTCACGAGACGGCAAGCTGAACTGGGAGGGCGGCCCGGCGCGCTACTTCTACGTGCTCTCGGACGCCAGGGTGAGCCCGGGCGTGCCGCCGAACCTCGACAAGCCCGACAGCACGCTCTGGCGCCTCGACGTCGCGCAGTCCTCCGACCCCTTCGAGGTCGGCTCGATCAGCTACGGCGACTCCCCCGAGGGGACCTTCCAGACGGTGCCCGAGGAGGGCGCGCCGCCCGCGCTCGTCGAGGGCGAGACGTACTACCTGTACGTTCAGGCCGACGTGATCATCCCGATCACGAGGTGCACGTTCACGTACTGACGCCGACGTCGTGACGGACGAGGAGGGGCGCGCCCATGTGGGCGCGCCCCTCCTTCGTGTGGTGGGCTGTGGGGTTGCGTGTCCGAACCCAACTGGGGGTGGAATTGCAGCACGGTCCCCCAGCGGCCGTTCGCTCACGCTCACTCCGCGGTCCCCTC
>CAJXPN010001007.1 GCA_913058025.1 uncultured Myxococcales bacterium
GACACGGACTCCGACGGCGACGGCCTCTCCGACGGCGACGAGGTCGCCTTCGGCTCCGACCCCAACGACCCCGACGCCGACGGCGACGGCCTCACCGACCCCGAGGAGCTCGCCTACGGGCTCGACCCGAACAAGCCCTCGACCTACGACGACGGCGTCCTCGACTCCGATCGCCCCGTCGTCCAGCTCTGCGGCGGCGCCCCCGCGCCGCCCGCCGCACACGTCAACGCTGGCGGCGACTACGCGTTCACGCTCATCGGCGTCGGCGCGCCCGTCGACCACACCGGCGGCTCGATCTCCGCCGCGACCACGTTCTCGAGCGTCGCCGACGGCGTCGCGGGCGCCGTCGTCGCGTCGGCCAATCGCCTCGTCCCGGGCCAGATGACCGACTCCGACGACACCCTCCAGTCCGAACGCATCACGACCACCCACGACGGCCACCTCGCCATCACCTCGACCTATCGGATCTCCGATCCGGCGCTCGCGGGCGTCGAGGCCCGGCGCAACGACGCGCTCCTCGCGCTCACCGGCGAGTCGCTCGCGACGATCTCTCCCGCCCCCGCGTCCAGCGCCACCGCCGGCTCCACCGAGTGGCTCATGCGCGTGGTCGAGATCGACCGCGCCGGCGCAGGCTACGTCTACGCCCTCGCGCTCTCGCCGCTCGCCACCTACCAGTCCGGCGGGGTCGGCCACCAGATCGTGCGCGACGCCACCACCGCCGGCTCGATCTCGACCTCCGCGGCGACCTCGCCCGGCGCCCGCTGTGACAACGTCACCCCCCGCGGCGTCGCCCCCGAGGCAGATCTCCTCTGGGTCCTCGATCAGTCGGGCTCGATGACCGACAACTTCCAGAGCCTGACGAGCTCACTCGGCCAGTACACCGCCATCCTGGACGCGATGCACCTCGACTGGCGCTTCGGCGTCACCAACATGTCCGCGGACTCGGTCGGCAGGATGCGCCCCCAGACAGGGTGGCACACCTCCTCCTCCGTCTTCTCCAGCGAGGTCGACGACTACGTCGTGAACTGCACCGCCAACTCGTTCACCTGCTCGGGCGGCCTCGAGCACGGCCTCTACAACGCGCGCCAGGGCGTGACCTACCTCACCTCGCCGTCGACCCCCGCCTCCGCCCGCGCCCGCGACGGCGCCGCGCTCGGCGTCCTCTTCTTCACCGACGAGGACGACCAGTCCATCAAGGACGGCCGCGACCCCAACGGCACCTCCGTTGGCGCCATCCAACTCCTGAGCGACTACCTGAGCTTCTTCTCGTCCAACGTGCTCGTCTTCGCCTCGCTCGCGGAGACCGACTCGAACTGCGGGTTCGAGGACCCCTCATCCTACCGACGCGTCGCGCACACGAGCGGCGGCGTCGCCGTCGAGCTGTGCGATGCCGACCGCGCCCTCGGCGGGTTCAGAGAGTACGCCTTGCGCCTCGCCGGCCAGGCCAGCCAGGACTTCCGCCTCACCCAGGCCCCCATCCCTACATCGATCACCGTCTACGTCTCGGGCGCGCCCGTCCCTCGCTCCCAGACGAACGGCTACGAGTACGTCGCCGAGTCGAACTCCATCGTCTTCTTCGGCTCCGCGGCGCCCGCGCTCGCGGACCCCGCCACCGGCGCCGTCGGCGACGCCGTGACCATCCTCTACGCGCGCCGCTGAGCGCGCCCGCGCCCAGGCGGCCCAGGCGGCCCGCCTGGGCGCCCCCCTCATGTCAATACACGCGCGACCCTGGAGGCCGCCTGGAGGCCCCGGCGGGCCTCTGGCGGCCTTTCGGCCCTCCGCGGACCCCTGTAGACTGCCGCTGGTTCCATGACTTCGACGCCACGAGAGGTGCGCACATGAGCGAGACGCTGTTGATGATTCCGGGGCCCATCGAGGTGTCACCAGGCGTGCTCGAGGCGTTCTCTGTCAAGCCGCCGAGCCACGTCTCGCCGCGCGTGATCGACGCGTTCGGGCGCTCGCTCGAGATGATGCGCTCGGTATGGTGTGCGGGGGCGGGCAGCCAGCCCTTCGTCCTCGCGGGCTCCGGTACGCTCGCCATGGAGATGGCCGCCTGCAACGTCACCTCACCCGGCGACCACGTCGTGCTCGTCCACACGGGCTACTTCTCCGAGCGGATGGCCGAGATGCTGCGCCGCCGCGGCGTCGAGGTCCACGCCGTGGTCGCCCCGCTCGGCGACTCGCCCTCGATCGAGCAGGTCGCCGCCACCTTCGACGCCTCCCCGTCCGCCCCCACCGCGCTCTTCGCGACCCACGTCGACACCTCGACTGGCGTGCGCGTCGACGCCGCAGCGCTCGCCAGGCTCGCCGCGCAGCGCGGCGCGCTCTCGGTCTTCGACGGCGTCTGCGCCACCGCCGGCGAGGTGTTCGAGATGGAGGCGTGGGGCGCCGACGTCTACGTCACCGGCTCCCAGAAGGCGCTCGGGCTCCCCGCAGGGCTCGCCATCCTCGTCGCGAGCGCGGCCGCGCTCGAGGCGCGCGCCGGGCTGAGCGCGCCGCCCCCCATGAGCATCGACTTCGACCAGTGGGCGCCCATCATGCGCGCCTACGAGGCTGTCTCTTATACACATCTCCGAGCCCACGAGACAGGCAGAAATCTCGTA
>CAJXPN010001008.1 GCA_913058025.1 uncultured Myxococcales bacterium
CGAGATTTCTGCCTGTCTCGTGGGCTCGGAGATGTGTATAAGAGACAGGTGAGTGACCTCGCCGCGGTCGGGTCGAACTTGACATTGCGGCGTTCGATCCAAAGAATCAGGGGGCCGGGCTCTCCCGGCCTCGTGCGCGAGACGAAGGGATACGTTCCCTTCGGGGCTGGGGTGATGCCTGGCGCGCGAGGTCTCACCCTCCAGGTCCTCCAGGAGGATCATCGAGCGAGGAGAGTGTGGACTCGGATCGCGGTTACGGCCCGCCGCGCCATCATGTCCCGCATGATCTTCGCTCCCGAACGCTCGGGGCAGGGTTGCGGCGCACCGAGTCCACGCGCGCGGTCCGATACACCCCCAGGGTGATCCTCCGCCGTACACCTCACCACGCGCCCATCCCCAACGAGCATCTTCGAGGCGACGCCCACGCGGGAGGTTCTCCATTACGGAACCCTTCAAACGAGGAGGATGGCGCCATGGCTCTCTCTCACGATACCGACACGCAGACCTCGGCCGACAGCGGCAAACTCCACGCAGCTCCACCCGAGCAGCGTCACTCGAAGCCGCCGGTCGACCCGGCCTCGCTCAAGCACAGGCAGCTGCGCGAGGACGACTTCTGGCGGGCCATCCCGGCCTTCGCCGACGTCGACCGCGAGACCTTCCTGGACACCAAGTGGCAGATGAAGAACTCCGTCTACAAGGAGGAGTCGCTCATCGCCACGATCGGTGACGTCGCCCCCAAGGCGTTCGTCGACGACGTCCTCGAGGGCTTCCGCCGCGCGCCGATGGCCGTGCGCGTGACCCCCTACATCCTCAGCCTCATCGACTGGAGCGACCCCTACCTCGACCCGCTGCGCCTGCAGTTCGTCCCGGTTGCCTCTCGCCTCATGCCCGACCACCCGATGCTCTCGCTGGACTCGCTCCACGAGCAGGAGGACGCCCCCGTCTCGGGCCTCACGCACCGCTACCAGGACAAGGCGCTGTTCCTGCCGCTGAACACCTGCCCGGTGTACTGCCGCTTCTGCACGCGCAGCTACGCCATCGGCGTGGACACCGACACCGTCGAGAAGGTCAACCTGAAGGTGAACCCGAAGCGCTGGGAGGAGGCGTTCGATTACATCGCCTCTCGCCCCGAACTCGAGGACATCGTGATCAGCGGCGGCGACGCGTTCAACCTCGCCGCCAAGCACATCACCACCATCGGTGAGCGCCTGCTCGACATCCCCAACGTCCGCCGCCTCCGCTTCGCGACCAAGGGGCTGGCGGTCCTGCCGATGAAGGTCCTGAGCGATCAGAAGTGGCTCGACGCGCTCATCGGCGTGGTCGAGAAGGGCCGCCGGATGCACAAGCCGGTCGTGATCCATACGCACTTCAACAACCCGAACGAGATCACCGAGATCACGCGCCAGGCGATGAACGTGCTCTTCGAGCGCGGCGTCACCGTGCGCAACCAGTCCGTGCTCCAGCGCGACGTGAACGACTCGCTCGACGTGATGACGTTGCTCGTGAAGCGCCTGGGCGAGATCAACATCGAGCCCTACTACGTCTACCAGCACGACATGGTCGCTGGCGTGGAGGACCTCCGCACCTCGGTCCAGCTCAACGCCGACCTCGAGAAGCGCGTGCGCGGTATCACCGCCGGGTTCAACACGCCCCTCTTCATCGTCGACGCCCCGGGCGGCGGCGGGAAGCGCGGCGTCCACTCACACGAGTACTACGACCGGAGCACCGGCGTGTCGGTGTACTCGGCGCCCAGCGTCAAGGCGGGCAAGCTCTTCATGTACTTCGACCCGCTCCACTCGCTCTCCGACTCGGCGCGCGCGGACTGGGCCGACCCCTCCAAGCGTGATCAGATGGTCATGGACGCGCAGTCGGCGGCGTTCGCGAACATGAAGGGCCACTGAGCGCCCCTCACCACCCCGTCGCGACGCTGAGCACCACCAGCCCCGAGTGCAGCAGCATCGTGCCCTCCACGCCGACCGCGTAGTAGTCCTCGCCAAGCTCCGCCCCGAGCTGTGAGAGCAGCGCGGCCGAGGCCGCGCAGCACGCGACGACGCCCAGGCCTGGGTCTCCCATCGAGACCCCGTGGCGCCAGGCCGACCACCCCCCGAGACCGATCAGCAGCCCGATCGCGAGCCTCCGCGTGCCGGATACACCGAGCGCGTGGGGGATCGTGCGCAGGCCGGCGCGTCGGTCCTTGTCGAGGTCGCGCACGTCGAACGGCAGCGTGATCGCGAGGATGAAGACCGCGCGCTCGAGCGCGGCCTCGAGCGGCGCGAGCCCCCAGGGCTCGATCCCGCGCGCCCACACCGGGATCGAGACGGTCGCCGTCGCCCAGACCGCGGCGATCAGGAAGACCTTCACGCCAGGGACGTTCTTGAGCCGCCGCATGCCGCCAGGCGTCGGGAGCAGCGGCAGCGTGTAGGCGAAGGTGAGCGCGGCCAGCGGCGCGAGCGCGAGCATCACGACCAACGGGAGCGCGAGCCCGCAGCCGAGCGCGCCGAGCGCGCCGAGGCCCGCGAGCGCGCCGAGCGCGCGACGTCGGCCTTCGATCCACGCGTGGCGGGGGCTCGGCGCGAGGTCGTCGCGGGCGTCCTCGCGC
>CAJXPN010001009.1 GCA_913058025.1 uncultured Myxococcales bacterium
GTCGGCAGCGTCAGATGTGTATAAGAGACAGGCCCGCGGCTGCTCTTCTCCGAGCTGCTCATGGACTCAAGCTTCGTCGTCGGCGGCTCCAACGAGATCGGTGAGTTCTTCGAGGTCGTCAACATCGGCGACGAGGACGCGGTCATGGCCCGCGTGTCGCTCAGCTTCTCGAGCCCCGACAACGTCGACTTCTCCGACTCTTGGGGTGTGCTGCCCGGGGGCGTCAGGCTCCCGCCCGATGCGTTCTACCTCATCCACCGGGGCGACACGCCCGGCAAGGACTTCGAGATGACGATCCCCAGCACGCGCCGCTACGACGTGAACGTGGGGAACGGCCTGTCGAACACCGAGTTCCGACGCGCCGACCTCGTCTACGACGGAGAGGTCCACGACTCCATCTTCTGGAAGGGCGGCGACCTCCAGATCTGCACGTCGGGCGGCGACCTGCCCTCGTGTCCTCCCGCAGAGCTCGTCGTCATCGAGGGCACCGAGGGCTCGTCCTTCTTCTTGCGCGACGGCTCACGCACGCCCGAGGACTCCAACAAGGCGGACGCCTGGTGCCTCTCCTCGAAGGTCTACGTCAACGGCCTCAACGGCTACCCCGGCATACGCAACCCCGACGTCTGCCCCTGAGCGGCTCAGGCCTCCGACATCCGCTGGGCGATCTCGCTGTACGACGTGTTCTTGACCACCTCGCTCATCAACCGCGTGTACTTTTGCACGAGGTCGCTCCTCCCCTCGGACGTGTAGTACTCGAGGACCTCCTTGATCTTGACGAACGTGCGCTCCGAGTTCACGAAGTACTCGACCGCCTCCAGCGTCGCCTGCATGCCCGCGCGGCTCACCGACGACTCCGTCGCCTTGAACACGAACTCAC
Organism: uncultured Myxococcales bacterium; assembly: GCA_913058025.1. Taxonomy (GTDB): domain Bacteria; phylum Myxococcota_A; class Bradymonadia; order Bradymonadales; family Bradymonadaceae; genus CAJXPN01. The sequence goes on from CAJXPN010001009.1 coordinate 878, forward strand.
GGCCCTCGCTGTTGAGCACGCCCACGGTCGCCTCGGCCTCGGCCTGGGTCGTCAGCCGGGTGTCCGAGCTCAAGAGCCCCCTGATCTCGAACTGTGAGAACGTCACGTCGTGTAGCGACGGGTAGTCGTCGGCCAGGCGCGTCTTGATCGCGCTGAAGAACGCGTCGATCGTGCCAACGCCCTCCCCCTCCAACACGAACTCCTCGCCCGAATCCTGGTGCACCAGCGCGCACGAGATCCGGCACTCGCCCTCACCCTCGAAGTCCTCCCGCACCGTATACGAGCGCACGCTCATGTGGAGGTAACTCTCCTGAAGGATCTCCTTCATCGTCCCGATCATTTCTTGCTGCTTGCTCGCGTTCATCGACTCGCTCCTTGCCTTGTTCCATGCGATCCACGCGCACGCTAACACACCGCCGCTCTCCTCCCAAAACAGCCCGGCCGCGCCCTTTGTTTCGTCGTCGCGGCCGCCCCCATGACGCGGAGCCACGCCACGCGACGCGTGCCACGCGTCGCCGTTGTGCTATACTCCTCGCCATCGCCGCTTGGCACACCACGTCAAATGTAAGGATCTGCGTCATGGCCGCACCTCCCTTCAACCCCGGGCAGCCCGCCCAGAACGGCCCCATCGTTCGTGAGGGCTCGACCTACATGACCGATCCTCAGGCCGAGGCGTTCTGTCGCGTCTTCGCCGAGAGCCTCCAGGCCGGCATCAGCTACCAGCGCATCATGAGCTTCCTGGAGCGCAAGGGCATCAAGAAGAGCGTCACCGATCGCCTCCGCTACGCCCTCATCGACGAGGGCCTCATGCTCGGCGAGGCGTTCGCAAAGTACGGCATCCTCGACCCCGCCGCGCGCAAGCTCGTCTTGGTCGCCGAGGAGCAGGGCAACATGCCCGAGGCCTTCCGCACCCAGATGCCGTTCTACCGCGCGCGCTACAACCGCAAGCGCGAGATCCTCGCGGCCTTCGCCGAGCCGATCCTGCTCGTCCTGCTCGCCTTCGGCTGCCTGCTGCCCGTGCTCACCAACGTCAGCGTCCTCGCCGAGGCCCCCAGCGTCATGAGCGCGGCGTTCAAGGTCATGCTCGGGCCGCTGACCGCCACGGCGTTCTCCCTCCTCTTCGCGATCGTCGCGGGCGTCGGCTGGCTCAACACCCCCGTCGAGTTCGGCATGCGCGAGGCCGTCGCCAACATCTGGATGCGCATCCCAGGCATCTCACAGCCCGCCCGCTACAACTCCCACTCCCTCTTCTGCCGCTTCATGGGCGCCTCCATCCGCAGCGGCATGAACATCTACGACGTGATCTACCTGGCGGCCGAGGCCTGCAACGACCCCAGGATGCTCGACAACATCGAGGACGTCCTCGCATCCATCGAGGACGGCGTCTCGCTCGGCGGCGCCATCTCCCTCTTCAAGGCCCTCCCCGAGGAGGTCGTCGACTACATCGCGCTCGGCGAGGAGACTGGCCGCCTCGAGGAGCTCATCCTCCAGTGCGCCGACATCTACGAGGAGCGCGCCAAGGAGGCCTTCAAGAGCATGATCACGGCCTTCACCTTCTTCCTGCGCCTCATCCTCATCAGCGTCGTCCTCGTCCTGGGCGTCTCTCAGGGCCTGCTCAAGATGCTCAAGGACGCCATGAGTGCGCTCGGCTGAGTGCTTGTTCTTGGCTGCGCATCGCTCGCACAGCTCTCCCTTCGGTCGAGCCGAGCGACCACAACC
>CAJXPN010001010.1 GCA_913058025.1 uncultured Myxococcales bacterium
GGGGGCGTCCAGCGGCGCGGGGTAGACGGTCAGATCGAGGACGTCGTCGACCTCGTGGTGCGTGAGTTCGAGGAGCGCGAGCAGCGCGCCGTGTTGATCACGCTGCTGTCTGAAACCGGGCGCGCGCACGAGCACGCCCCGAAGAGCGCGCAGGCGCGCTTCGAGCGCGGCCTCTCCAAGCTCACCGGGCTCATCACCGAGCTCACCGAGCGCGGCTTCCAGGTCGGGCTGCGCGCCGGCGACTCGTACACCGACCCCGGCCGCGGCGCCGCCGCGGTCGACTCGATGCTCACCGCGCTCGCGCGCGCCGAGATGACCTCGGGTGCGCCCACGGCGCCCCCAGAGGACGACCCGCGCGTGCGCTGGGCGCGCGTCGGCGTGGGCTTCGAGGGCGCGCTCTCGGCGCTCCCCGGGCGCTTCGATCTGGAGCTGTCGTTCGAACAGCTCGAGGAGGACGACCTTGATCGGTGACGCACTCAAGCTCTCGCGCTACCACGAGATCGGGCTCTACGCCGCGGTCTTCTTCTCGTTCCTGGCCGTCGCCACCAACGGCGCCGGGGTCATCGTGGGCGCGCTGTTCATCGCCTCGCTCCCGCTGAGTTGGTTCGCCCACCGGCGCGGCTGGACCGCGCGCGTCCCCCAGAGCGTGTGGAACGGGCTGATCCTGTTCTCCATCGCGGGCACCAGCGCCAGGATGTTCCTCTCGGAGGACTCGCTGCTCTCCAGCGGCATCCAGTTCATCCTCATCCTCGTCATGCTCAAGCTCTTCGCGCGCCACGGCGCGCGCGACGACTGGCAGATCTACGCGCTGACGTTCCTCGTCATGGCCGCCGGCACGGCCGTCAACGAGGACATCGCCTACGGCATCATCTTCGCGTTCTACGTCCTCACGACGACCTTCGGCCTGACGCTCTTCCACCTCAAGAGCGAGGTCGACATGACCCGCTCGAGCGCGCGCTCCTCGCTCGGTCGCGGATACGTCGGCGCGCTCGCCGCGCTCGCGCTCGCGGTCTTCGCGTCGAGCGTCTTCCTCTTCTTCGCGCTCCCCCGCGTGGGCCTCGGCTTCTTCGCGACCAAGGACCGCTCGCCCACCTCCATGACCGGCTTCAACGACGAGGTCCAGCTCGGCTCCCACGGCGCCATCCGCTCGAACCCGGAGGTCGTCATGCGCGTGAACTTCGAGGAGGGCCAGCGGCCCTCTCAGCACGACTACACGGGGTACCACTGGCGCGTGATGAGCTTCGACACGTACGACGGCGTCTCGTGGTCCAGGGCACACAAGAAAGGCCAGGAGACCAGGGCCCAGCCGCTCGATCGTGAGGACTACTCTCTGCGCGACCTCTCCGCGCTCCGCCCCGAGCTGCGCAAGGAGATGGGTGGCGCGCTCCAGATCGACGGCCCCGCCCACGAGATCTACCTCGAGCCGCTGGGCACCGATCAGGTCCCGGTGCTCTCGCCCGTCCACTCGCTCCGAGTCGCCAGCGCCCTGAACATCCCGTTCAGCCCGCGCTACACGGCCGTCCTCCTCGACACCCACTACGGAGACGTCCTCCTGCGCTCCCGCAATCAGGTCGGCACGAGCTACACCATCTGGCCCGCCGCGCGCTCGACCGAGTTCCCCTCCGCCGACCCCGAGGCGAGGATCCCGCGCTCCTTCGACGTCTACCTCCAGCTCCCGCGCGGCCTCGAGCGGCTCGTCGCGCTCTCGAAGCAGGTCGCCGACCCGATCGCCGAGCCCGCCGCGAAGGCCGAGGCGCTCGTGCGCTACCTGAGCAAGAACTACTCCTACACGCTCAACCTCCCCCCCGTGGACCAGAGCAACCCCGTCGAGTCCTTCCTCTTCGACACCAAGAGGGGCCACTGCGAGTACTTCGCGACCTCGTTCGTCCTGATGATGCGCGCCGCGGGCGTGCGCGCCCGCGTGGTCAACGGCTTCCTCGGTGGCACCTGGAACGACGTCGGCGGCTACATGACCGTGCGGCAGGGCGACGCGCACGCCTGGGCCGAGGTCTACATCCCCGGCCGCGGCTGGATCGCCTTCGACCCGACCCCCTCCTCGGAGGCGTCGATGCGGCTGGGCCAAGGCGACGGCCCGATGCGCCTGCTCCGCAACAGCTACGACAGCCTGCGCATGAGCTGGATGAAGTGGGTCATCGAGTACGACCTCGACTCTCAGGTCGAGGCCGCACGCGAGATCGGCCGCGCGCTCACCCCGAAGTCCACGCCCTTCGACGGCCTCCAGTCCGACGACGGCGACGACGAGGACTCCGCAGAGAAGACGAACATCCCCACGCGCCTCATCGTGCTGTTCGTCGGTTGGCTCTTCGTCTGCGTGGTCGCGTGGAACCTCGGCCGCTTCACGCGCACGCGCGTCGTCTACGTCACGGCCGCCGCCGCCGCGGGCTGCGCCGTCGTGGGCGGCGCGTGGGTCGGGTGGTTCTACGCGTTCGATGCCTCCTCCGTGCTCGGCGGGGGGCTCCCGCCGCTTGCGCTCGGCCTCGCCGCGCGCGCCTTCGGCTCGGACTGGTCCCGTTCCGGCTCGCGCTCCAACGCCACGAAGCTCCTGTCTCTTATACACATCTGACGCTGCC
>CAJXPN010001011.1 GCA_913058025.1 uncultured Myxococcales bacterium
AGCGCGGGGGGAGTCCCCCGCTCCAGGTCGTGCGCTTCCGTACGTCGAGGCACCCCGGAGAGCCCCTGGACGTGTGGGTGGTGCACGCCCGCGCGGCGTGCCAGCTGGTGCCTCCTCCAACGTAGAGCGGGCTGCTGCGGTCGCGCGCAGCGCGAGCCCCGCCCCGACACAAACCCTCCGCCCAACCGAACGCTCCAAATCCGCAGCGTCACGTCAGAGGAGCCCATCGAGTTCGGAGGTGTCGACGGGCACGACGCGTCGCTCGAGCTCGGAGAGCCTGCGGCCGCTGTCGGCGAGCTCCCAGACGAGGACGCCGAGCTCGGCGTGGTCGACGGCGTAGCGGACGCGGAAGAGCGCGCGGGCGCGGTCGAGGGCGCGCAGGTTGAACGCGGCGGTGAGGAGGGCGAAGCGGAGCGGGTCGGCGCCGGCGCCGCGCGCCCGGAGGCCACGAAGCGCGGCGCGGAAGAGCCCGAGCGCGGACTCGCGGATGCGCTCGGCTTGGCGGGACTGGGTGGGAGAGCCCGTGAGCGGGCCGGTGACCTGCGCGCGGAGGTCCTCACCGAGCCCGGCGAGGACGAGCCCACGCGCGGCCCCTCCCCCTGCCGAGGCGATGGCCCAGGCGAGCGTCCAGCGCGACTGCTCGATGGCCTCCTCGAGCGCGAGCGCGCCGCCGGGTTCGTAGACGAGCGCGGGGGCCTCACGGGTCGAGAGGCGAGCGCAGGCGCCGCCGCGCCAGGTCAGGTAGCTCAGCTCCTTGAGGTCGCGCGCGCCGCAGACCTCGACGAGGTAGAGGGCGCCCGGAGCGAGCGCGAACGTGTAGAGCGGGTCGCCCTGGTCGGTGCGCGCGACGGAGGGCTCGTGGGCGGACCAGCTCGAGGTGACGGGCCGGTCCTGGAACCAGTCCCACCCGGTGACGGGGCGCAGTGCGCCGCGGGCGACGCCGTCGCGGGCGCGCAGCGTGAGGAGCGGCGCGCCGGGCTCGCCGACGCGCCGCAGCCCCTCGGCGTCCCAGCGCCAGCTCACGGCTTCAGGCGGACGATCGCCTCGACCTCGACGGGGCTGTCGAGCGGCAACCTCGGGACGCCCACGGCGCTGCGCGCGTGTCGGCCCGCCTCACCGAAGACCTGAGCCATGAGCTCGGAGGCGCCGTTGGCGACGAGGTGCTGCTCGATGAAGTCGGCGTCGGAGGCGACGAAGACGGTGAGCTTGACGACGCGGTCGACGCGGGCGAGGTCGCCGGCGGCGGCCTTGACCTGGGCGATGACGTTGATGGCGCACTGGCGGGCGCACGCGATGGCCTGGTCCATGTCGACCTCGGCGCCCACGCGCCCCTTGGCGATGAGCGCGCCGTCGGCGACGGCGATCTGGCCGGCCGTGAGCACGAGGTCGCCGGTGGTCGCGAACGGCATGTAGGAGGCGGCGGCGGGGGGCGCCTCAGGGAGCGTGAACCCGAGCTCTGCGATGATCTCTTCAGGGTGCCTGGACATGGTGCGCTCGTGGGTCGAGGGTCATGGAAGAAGGAGGGGGCGCCGTGAGGTTGCCCCGCGACGCGACGCCAGGATAATCACGAGCACCACCCGAACACCAGCCCTCACGCGCGAGGACCCGATGAAGCCAGGAGAGACGATGGGCGACCTGCGATCCGCGCTGTCGCGGGTGACTGCGGGCGACCTTGGCGCGCTCGAGGAGGTCGCGTTCACGCTGGCGATGGCCTCGATCGAGTGCGAGCACCCGGACATGCTCGAGTCGATGATGGGGATGACCCGGACCGGTTAAAGCTGATCGTCGCGGGGCGTGGGACGGCCTGGGATCGGGTCGAGTTCGCCGTGGAGGGCGCGCGCGCCCTCTCGGAGCGCGTCGCCAGCGAGGCGCCGTGGGTTGAGGATCCGGCGCGGGCCGCCGCGACCTGGCTGGGGGCGCTGTGTTGGCAGATGACCGCGCACTTCCCCTCGTCGGGGGAGCAGGAGTGCGTGCACGTCTACATGGGTCTCGGAGGCGGGCGAGACATCCGGCTGCTCTGGGACGTCGAGACGAAGGGGTGGTTCCGCTACGTCCTCATCGGCCGCGCGGCAGACGCCCCGGCGGGCGCCTTCACCCACAACGCCACGGACGGGCGCCCAGGGCTCCCGAGCGGCCTCGCGTTCGGCCCGGAGCACGTCGACGAGGCGGCCGCCGCGCGCGCTCAGGCGGAGGTTAGATAGGACGCCGGGGGTACTGAACATAAGTTCAACAAGTCTAACAGTTAGACTTGTTGAACTTATGTTCAGTGCCCCCGGCGTCGACTCCAGATGGTGTGTCCGCGCGCTCCCGGAGGCCCGCAGAGAGCCGTACGGGCGATCCGAACCGTCTCACGCGAGCGAACGGCGGCGCACGCCGAGGCACAGCGCGGCGGCCAGGAGCAGCCAACGAAGGGGCCGCGCCGGGTCGGGCGTCGAGGCGGGCGAGGCCACCGAGCATCCCTCGTCGGATGCGGCGCCGTCGCCGTCCTCGCTGATCACGAGCAGCTCGTCGTCCTCGTCGTCGATGACATCGTCCTCGCACTGTCTCTTATACACATCTCCGAGCCCACGAGACAGGCAGAAATCTCGTA
>CAJXPN010001012.1 GCA_913058025.1 uncultured Myxococcales bacterium
CTACAGGTGCGCCGGCCCCTCGCGCCTACTCGACCCGCCACGCCACGCCGAGCGCGTCGAGCTCCGCCTCGGCCTGCGGCGCCCAGCCCCTGTTCGCCTTGGGGCTCGCGGGCGAGGGGTGAAGGATCGACCCGATCCGGTACTCCCCTTCCTCGAACACGTCTCTGGCGCGCGCCTCGCCGAACTTCCCGACGCCCAGGATCCACTTCGGCTGGATGTGCTCGGCGACCACGCGCAGCATCGCGTCGCAGGTCGGGTAGAGCGCGTCCCGGTCTGCCTTGAAGAGCTTGTCGGGCGTGCGGTTGCGGCAGTTCGTGGTGTCGAGGAAGAGCAGCGGGCAGTAGTTCCACACGAAGAAGCGCGAGAAGAACGCCTCGGGCGTGCCGAACCGCTCCTGCGCCCAGCCCCAGAGGCGCTTGCCGCTGCCCTCGCGGCGCGTCAGGTCGAAGCCGACGATCTGGCGCTTCGCGACCTCCTGAGGCGGCTTGCCCACGGGCTCCTCGATCCCCATCCAGTCGCGCACCGCCACGACGTCTCCGAACGGGACCCCCGTCTGCGCCATGCCCCACGGCCCGGGGTTCATGCCCACGAGCAGCGCCTCACGCCCTGGCGTCGCGCCGTACCTTTCGAGGTACGCCCGCGTCGGCTCCCAGGCGTACTCGGACGTGTCGTACACGGCGCCCAGCGCCGCCGTCTCCCACTCCTCCTTCATGCACGCGCCGCGGTACCCCGCGAGCGCCTCGGCCAACCCCTCACCCATCGCCTGACTGCTCCTTTTTCATCGTATCACGAGCGCCACGCGGCCGTTTGCGCGTTGACCCTCCACCCCCGCGAACCTATCGTCTCTCCCGTTCGCATGCACACCCGTTCCTCCCCATCCAGGCCGCCCAGGCGGGCGCGCCCTCGCGTGGGAGAACGCCGCGTGGAGTGCGAGGACCCACTACCCCAGCACACGGTGAGCGGATCATGAGTGAAGAGACGGGTTCGAAGAGCGTGGTCAAGGTTCAGCACCCCGCCAGCTCGCGAAAGGTCAACAAGGTCCCCTACGTCGAACTCCACGGCGGGCGCGTCCAGGGCGTGGTCTCGAGCGGCTCGGACGCCGCGCGCGTCTACGTCTCGTTCTTCGACGCGGGCACGCTCAACTACTACTGCTCGACGAACAACAACAGGCCGTGTGGCGGCCTGCGCGGCGGACCTTGCAAGCACCTCACGGCGCTCATGGGCGAGGCCGTGCTCCAGTACGGCGCGCCCAAGGTCGGCCGCTACCTCAAGATCGCCGCCGACCCGGCCGCCCTCACCTCATCATACGATGTCATGCGCTACATCACCGGCGCCAAGACCAAGGAGGAGGCGAGCCTCGTCTTCAGCCGCTTCCTCAGCTACCTGCGCTACGTCGAGTACGAGGGCACCCCCGAGCCCATGCCCGAGATGGCGTGGTTCACCGTCGGCTGACGCCCCTCTCCACTCCTCCCCACCGGCCCACACCATACGCTGCGCCAAGGAGATCCTCCGCTCATGCTCGAATCACTCCAGGACACCCCACAGGGCATCGCCGACGCAGAGGCTCTGATCGCCGACCTCGATCAGTGCTTCATGATCGGCTTCTCACGGCTCGGACAGGAGCAGCTCGACGCGCTCATGTCGCTCGGGCGCGCCTTCACGGGCACGCCGCTGGCCGAGCGCCTCGACGCCGCCGTCGACGGCTTCTCGCGCGCCCAGTACATGCCTGAGCACTTCCTCACGCTCGCGGCGGCCAGGCAGTCGCTCCACGGGGCGATCCACGACGCGCTGGCCGACCAGGTCGCCGCGGCCACCGGGCGAGCGCGCCGCGAGGTCGCGATGGGACCCGCGCCCGAGACGCCGCCCCACATCGCCACCTGGATGGACTCCACGCGCCAGTGGCTCGTGGAGGTCGCGCTGGGAGGGCTGCTCCAGCTCGAGATGCAGACCGTCTCCCCCTTCATGGCCACGCTCGAGCAGCTCCAGGACACGCCCGAGGCGGGCCGCCTGTCGATGGTGCTGACCGGCTGGATCAACGAGCTGCTGGACTCCATCCCCGTCGCCGGCATGTCCGATGTGCCCAGGACCCGCTGGGTCGACCTGTGGACGCGCTGCATGGTCTCGGCCATCGCGCTCCCGCCCGCGCCCGAGAGCGCGGAGGTCACCGGCACGTTCCACCCGCTGGGCGCCGACATCCGGCACCACCCCAACGCCGTCTCGGTCGTCGCCTACGGCGTCCTCGAGGCCGAAGGCCAGTCCCAACTCGTGCGCACCTACGCGTCGAGCTACAAGGTCGACGTCATCACCGGCGACGAGCTCTGGCGCGCGCTCGAGCCCAGGTACCAGGCCCTCTTCGAGGGGCTCCACTTCAACCGCGCCGTCGCCGTCGAAAAAATGACGCTCCTGTCCAACGGGGACATGCTCTGGACGGGCACGGCGAGCACCGGGAAGACCAAGTCGGACCCGTTCGAGCACGGCGTCGCGCACCTGATGGCCGAGGGGCTCCCCGCCCCGGAGGCCGCGCCCTCGGATCGCCACCCCATCCAGCTCGCCGTCCCCGTCTTCCTCGACTCCTACAAGGTCGCGGG